>NZ_LFVU01000006.1 GCF_001047375.1 Clostridium cylindrosporum DSM 605 | reverse complement strand
AGCAGGGGACTGAAAATCCCCGTGTCGCTGGTTCGATTCCGGCTCGAGGCACCATTTATGCGGGAGTGGCTCAGTGGTAGAGCGTCACCTTGCCAAGGTGAACGTCGCGAGTTCGAATCTCGTCTTCCGCTCCAATTTCATATGGCGACATAGCCAAGTGGTAAGGCAGAGGTCTGCAAAACCTTTATTCCCCAGTTCAAATCTGGGTGTCGCCTCCAAAAAACCTTGAAGTTAACTTCAAGGTTTTTTTATATGTAAATTTATAAGTGTTTATGTTAATAAATTAGACTTTGGAGATGATTATGTGGAAAAAATTGTGAGAGTACCTAACTTGCCAGAGAATAAAGTTTCACTTGCAGTAGTAGATGGGAGAATACCTAGGGATATAGAAAAAGCTTTACTTTATAAAAAGATAAAAATTATAAAAACTAAAAAAATTGGGGCTTTATATAATTCTATTTCCTATCATCCTGATATTATGATGTGTCATATAGGCGGTAGTGATATAGTAGTTGCTAGAAACATATCAGAAGATTTTGTATATAAACTTGAGGATAATGGTTTTAATATAATTCAAGGGAAAAGTGAACTTACAAATAAATATCCCCTAGATGTGCAATATAATGTTTGTATAGATGAGGATTGTGTTATTTGTAATGAAAAGTTTACTGATACTACTCTTATAGATAAGCTTGTTCAAAAAGGTAAAAGAATAATAAATGTTAAGCAAGGGTATACTAAGTGTTCAACATTAATAGTTTCTTCTGGAGTATTTGTAACATCTGATCCTGGAATTCATACTATATTAATTAAGGAGAAAAAAGAGTCTCTGTTAATATCACCTGGATTCATTGACTTATTTGATATGAATTATGGTTTTATAGGAGGGGCTTCAGGAAAGATTTCATCTTTAGAGTTAGGATTTTATGGGAATATATCACTACATAAAGACGCTAATGAAATTAATGAATTTCTTAAAAAGCATAGAGTAAAACCTATGTCTTTAAGTAAAAATAAATTAATTGATTTAGGGACATTAATACCACTAAAAGAATATAATGGTATATAATCTCCGGTTTTTTCCTGAATATCATTTTATGGAGCACACATACTATTCTTGAAGGGAGTGATAATGTTGCTTCTCCTGTCTATAGGATATACGAACACTAGAAATGACATGTACTATAAATTTACTCAGTTATGCTCATATTTAAAAGAAAAAAGAGTTGATGCTGCTATTGTTGAAAGCGCGGTAGGTCAAGTTAATTATATAAAGTGCATACTTAAGGATACAGAAGAAAATATTACATTCTTTAATGAATGTAAAGAGTTTTTTTATGCATATGCATCAAACATTATATATGAGTTTATATCAAGTGAATATGAAGAGAAAATAATTAAGAAAATCGTAAAAGATAGTTATTATTATCTTGAAAATAAAGAAAAAACAGAAATAATAAAAAGATGTAATTCACTAATGTCGGGATCAGGCACATTTATAGCTGGAGGACTTATATCAAGTATAAGTTGTAAAAACTCAGTTATTAAAAAAATTCAAGACTATTTAGATAATAATCAAGAAATAAATATAGAAGGCTTTGTAAGGTTTAGACTTAAAAACATAATGTCAGAGTTAAACGTTATTGTAGATAAGGTAGTTGAAGATTATGTTTTAGAAAGAGAATATAGTGAGTTTATAAAACTTCTAAAATATTTCGTGGATATTCAAGAAAGTAAATATGAGATTGTTAACATATTTATAAAAGATGATAGCAAATACCAAATAACAAACGAGGATGATTTAGATATTACAGATGAATTTTTTGAGGATTTTGGATTAGATACAAGTGGTAATATGTCTCATAGGGAAGACATACTAATAAGCGCTCTTATAACATCCTCACCTTTAAAAATAGTAATCCATGGTTTTGAAAATATCAACTTTAAAGAATCTATTGATACCTTAATAAATATTTTTGGTGATAGAATGATACTTTGTAGTGGATGTGATAAATGTAAAGAACTTGTAGGATTATTTATGTAAATACAAATATAGACATTAAAATACTTATATGATATAATGCAGTCAGTATTATAAAAACTGTGATTGGGAAGAGTATTTTAGGACCGGTTATAAGAGAGGAAAGTCCTTGGCTGAAAGACTTTCTTAGCTAGGCTAATTGAAAACCACCCATGAGTTCTGTCTTGAAGAAGTTACTTTTAACTTATAGGGAACAGCGTTTGCTGCGTTAAAGCTTTAAGTGGGTTTATGCCAATCTGGGTGGAACCGCGGGAATTTATCTCTCGTCCCTGTTTTTCAGGACGGGAGTTTTATTTTTTGTTTAATTTACAAGATAAGGAGAAGAGATATGATTAAAGTTACTTTAAAAGATGGAAAAGTATTAGAATTTGATGGCAAGATAACTGCTGCTGATGTTGCAAAAAGCATAAGCATGGGTCTATTTAGAGCTTCACTTGCAGCTAAAGTAAATTCAAAGGTGGTTGATCTTAATACTGAAATTACATCAGATTGTGAAATAGAACTTTTAACAGCTGATAGTGAAGAAGGAATGGGAGCATTAAGACATACAAGTGCACATATATTGGCTCAAGCAGTTAAAAGACTTTATCCAGAGGTAAAGCTTGCAATTGGACCAGCTATAGATAATGGATACTACTATGATTTTGATGCTGATTTTGCTATAACACCGGAAATACTTGATAAGATTGAAAAGGAAATGGCAAAGATCGTTAAGGAAGATCTAGAACTTGAAAGATTTGAAATGAGTAGAAATGAAGCCATTGAATTCTTTAAGAATCAAGGTGAAATATACAAAGTAGAACTTATTGAAGACCTTCCAGAGGATGAGATTATCTCATTCTACAAGCAAGGTGAATTTACTGATCTTTGTGCAGGCCCTCATGTAGCATCTACTGGAAAAGTTAAGGCTATAAAACTTCTTTCAATTGCTGGTGCATATTGGAGAGGTGACGAAAAGAATAAGATGCTTCAAAGAGTATATGGAACTTCATTCCTAAAGAAAAGTGAGCTTGAAGAATATCTAAATATGCTTGAAGAAGCTAAGAAAAGAGATCATAGAAAACTAGGTAAAGAACTTGATTTATTTAGTATGAATGAAGCAGGACCTGGATTCCCATTTTTCCATCCAAAGGGAATGGTAGTGAGAAATGAGCTAGAAAACTTCTGGAGAAAGATTCATGCTAAAAACAAATATAATGAAATCAAAACTCCAATTATATTAAGTGAAGAACTTTGGCATACTTCAGGACACTGGGATCACTATAAAGACAACATGTACTTTACTAAAATTGATGGAGCGGATTATGCTGTAAAACCAATGAATTGTCCAGGAAGCATTTTAGTATATAAAAGCGGAATGCACAGTTACAGAGACCTTCCAGTGAAAATGGGGGAACTTGGACTTGTTCATAGACATGAAATATCAGGAGCTCTACATGGACTTATGAGAGTTAGAACATTTACTCAAGATGATGCTCATATATTTATGACTAAGTCACAAATAAAAGATGAAGTACTAGGAGTTATAAACCTAATTGACACAGTGTATAAAACTTTTGGTTTTGAATATAATGTTGAACTTTCAACAAGACCAGAAAGCTCAATGGGAAGCGATGAAGACTGGGAAGCTGCTACAAATGGTCTTTCAGATGCACTTGATGCTGCTGGACTTTCATATAAGATAAATGAAGGGGATGGAGCATTCTATGGACCTAAGATTGACTTTAAGCTAAAAGATTGTTTAGGAAGAACATGGCAATGTGGAACTATACAGCTAGATTTCCAATTACCTGAAAGATTTGATCTAAATTACATTGGCGAAGATGGAGAAAAGCATAGACCAGTTATGGTACACAGAGTTGTATTTGGAAGTATAGAAAGATTTATAGGAATACTAATAGAGCATTTTGCAGGGGCATTCCCAACATGGCTTGCACCTGTACAAGTAAAGATTCTTCCTGTAACAGATAGAGCAAATGAATATGCTAAAAATCTTGAAGCAAAGCTATTAGACAATGATATAAGAGTAGAAGTAGACACAAGAAATGAAAAAATAGGCTATAAGATTAGAGAAGCACAACTTCAAAAGTCTCCATATATGATTATACTTGGAGACAAGGAAGTAGAAGCAGGAAACCTTTCAGTTCGTTCAAGAGTTAAGGGAGATATGGGAGCAGTTTCAGTAGATGAATTTATAGCATCTATTAAGGAAGAAATACTAAATAGAACAATTAACCAATAATAATTAATGATAAAATTATAAAATTAAAAAAAGTTGACAATAACAAGGGTTACTTGTTACAATGTTAGAAGTGAAAAGAAGAAACCATCCGTTTCTCACCTTACTCTAATTAGGGTTGTAGGGTTAATAATTATGATATATTACTAATTTGTGTATATATATTGCGGGTGGAGAATTCCATCCGCATTATTTGTTATATGGTTTTAAATTTCTGGAGGTGGATACCATTAGTAAAGAAAATTTAATCAATGAAGAGATTCGTGAAAAGGAAGTCAGAGTACTAGGACCAGATGGAGAAGCAATTGGCTTCATGTCATCAAGGGAAGCACTAGAAATTGCTGAAGGAAAGCAACTAGACTTAGTATTGATTGCACCACAGGCTAAACCACCTGTAGTTAAGGTTATGGACTACGGAAAGTACCTATACGAACAACAAAAAAGAGACAAAGAAGCTAGAAAAAAACAAAAAACTGTTAATATGAAGGAAATTCGTGTTAGCCCGACTATTGAAGCAAATGATTTAGCAGTTAAGGCTAAGAATGCTGCAAAGTTCCTTAAAGATGGAGATAAAGTTAAAGTTACAGTTAGATTTAGAGGAAGAGAAGCAGAACATTCTCACTTCGGTGCAGAGCTTCTTAAGAAGTTTTTTGAAACGGTATCAGAAGTGGGTGTAATAGAAAAGCCAGCTAAGCTGGAAGGGAGAAATATGATAATGATATTGGCTCCTAAGAAGGCGTAACTAAGAGAGGAGGAAACTAAAATGCCAAAAATGAAAACTCATAGAGGTGCAGCAAAGAGATACAAGAAAACAGCGAGTGGTAAGTTCAAGAGAGCTCATGCTTTTAAGAGACACATTCTTAACAAGAAGTCATCTAAGAGAAAAAGAAAGCTTAGAAAAGGAACATACGTAAACGTAGCTGAACTTAAGATTGTAAGAAAATTATTACCTTACGTATAAAATAGATAGTAAGAAAAGGAGGGAACACTAATGGCAAGAGTGAAAAGAGCAGTTCATTCACATAAGAGACGTAGAAAAGTATTAAAACTAGCAAAAGGATATTACGGTGCGAAAAGCAAGTTATATAAAATAGCTAAGCAAGCAGTTATGAAGGCACTAAGCCAAGCATATATTGGTAGAAAGCTAAAGAAGAGAGATTACAGAAGACTTTGGATCGCAAGAATCAATGCTGCAGCTAGAGTTAACGGTTTATCATACTCAAAGATGATAAACGGGCTTAAGATTGCAGGAGTTGATATCAACAGAAAGATGCTTTCAGAAATAGCTATTAATGATGCAGCTGCATTTGCTGAACTAGCAGAAGTTGCAAAATCAAAGCTAAACGCATAGTTTATTAAGACCTGATTTTATCAGGTCTTTTTTGTACCCTAAATCTCTTATTAATATGCTAATATATACTATACTTGATAATAGATACTTGCAGTGATAGAATAACTGTTATAGTCAGTGTAATAAGATTTTTTATATTGGAATACTAGAACTTATAATAAAACCTATAGTGCCATATAGCACCTTTAATACTTAAAAGCAATTAGGAGGAGCAAGTAAATGTTCTTGAAAAGTAAAGAAAATAATTATAAATTTTTTAAGCTTAGGCCTGTTCAGATATTAGCACTAGGATTTGCTGCGCTAATTTTATTAGGAGCTATACTTTTAACCCTTCCAATTTCATCTAGAAATGGAGATGTAACTTCCTTTTTAGATGCCCTATTCACCGCAACATCAGCTACTTGTGTTACGGGACTTGTAGTTGTAGATACGGGAACACATTGGAGCACTTTTGGTCAAGTAGTTATAATATCACTTATACAAATCGGTGGTCTTGGGTTTATGACATTTTCAACACTTATTGCTATAATTCTTGGGAAAAGAGTTAGTTTAAAAGAGAGACTTATTATACAAGAAGCATATAATGCATTTAGCATACAAGGGATTGTGAAACTTGTTATCTATATACTGATTATTACTCTTACTATAGAAGGTATAGGAGCTATAATACTTACTACACAGTTTTTAAAAGATTATAGTATAGGAACTTCTATTTATTATGGTATATTCCATTCTATATCATCATTTTGTAATGCAGGATTTGATCTGCTTGGCGATTTTAAAGGTTACACAGGGTATGTGACAAATTCTATAGTCAGTTTAACTGTTGCAGCTCTTATAGTACTTGGAGGTATAGGATTCCTTGTAATAGCAGAGGTTATTGGTCATAAAAGAAGGAGAAAATATACATTACATACAAAGGTTGTAATAATAACAACTGCATTTCTTATTATATTAGGTGCAGTACTTATGTTTGCTTTTGAATACAATAATCCTAAAACAATGGGAAATCTATCAATTATAGATAAAATTGTAGCAAGTATATTTGCATCAGTAACTCCGAGAACCGCAGGTGCTAATACAATTTCAACTGGGGATATGACAATTGCAGGACAATTTTTAACTATAATTTTAATGTTTATAGGTGCATCTCCTGGTTCTACAGGAGGGGGAATCAAAACAACTACAATGATGATTCTTTTTATGACTATAATGTGTATTATTAATGGACGTGATGATACTGAAATATTCAGAAAGAGAATAAATAAGTATTCTGTTTATAGAGCCGTGTCTATAACACTTATAAGTTTTATGCTTGTAATAGTTGTTACAATGATTTTATCTATTACAGAAAAGGGGACATTTATTCAGTTCCTATATGAAGCAACATCAGCCTTTGGTACAGTTGGGCTAACTCTTGGACTTACTCCAACACTTACTCCAATAGGAAAAATAGCAATAATAATTACCATGTATGCAGGAAGACTTGGGCCTCTAACCCTTGTATTAGCATTTGCATATAAACAAAAAACAACAAATACAACTATAAAATATCCAGAGGATAAGATTTTAGTTGGTTAAGTTTAAGGAGGATAGATTATGACTTCAAAACAATATGTTATTATAGGACTTGGGAGATTTGGAACAAGTATTGCCAAAACACTTTATTCACTTGGAAATGAAGTTTTAGCAGTAGATGTTGATGAAGAGGTAGTGCAGGAAGTTTCTCAGGATGTTACACATGCAGTACAAGCTGACTCAACTGATGAAAGTGTTCTAAGGGCCCTTGGACTTAGAAACTTTGATGTTGCTGTAATTACTATAGGCTCAGATGTACAGGCGAGTATAATGGCAACACTTCTTGTAAAAGAACTTGGAGTAAAATATGTAATAGCAAAAGCTCATAATGAGGTTCATGCTAAGGTTCTGTATAAAATAGGTGCTGATAGAGTAGTGTTCCCAGAACGTGATATGGGAGTTAGGGTTGCACATAACCTGTGCTCATCTAACATACTAGATTATATAGAGCTTTCTCCGGATTATAGCATAATGGAAGTAACAGCTATTAATAAGTGGGTTGGAAAATCTCTTAAGGATCTAAATATCAGAAGTAGGTTTGGAATAAATGTTATGGCAATAAAAAGAGGAAATGACATTAATATTTCTCCAGAAGCTGATGAATACATTAAAAAGGGAGATATTTTAGTTGTAATTGGAGGAACTGAGTCACTTAAGGATATTGAAGAATACAGCGAATAGGAAGATAAATATGATATCAAAGGACAATAAGTTAGTAAAGAAAGCGCAAAAGCTTAAAAAGAAAAAGTATAGAGAAATAGAAGGACTTTTTTTAGCTGAAGGGATTAGATTTGTTGAAGCAGCTATTGAAAATGGATCTGCGGAGTATGTTTTATATAGTAATATGATATATTCTACAAATGGTTATGAAAGAGTTTTGGAATCAGATGTAGATTCATTTGAGGTACAGGATTCTATTTTAAGGGATATATGCGATACAGAATCTCCTCAGGGAGTAGTTGCTATATGTACTAAAAAGGATCATGTTATTGAAGAAATAATGGGAGATTTATTAGTTATTGTAGATGGTGTTCAAGACCCTGGAAACTTAGGTACAATAATAAGAACATGTGATGCAGCGGGTGTATCTGGAATCATTATTCTTAAGGGAACAGTTGATGTTTATAATCCTAAGGTGTTAAGGTCTACCATGGGGTCCATATTTCATATACCAATAGTTAGTGCTGATAACTTTAGTAATACATCTAATATTCTTTTAAATAATGGTTATAAAATATTAGCCACAAGCCTTCAAGGTAAAAAGTCTTTATATGAATATAACTTTTCAAATAAGACAGCGGTTATACTAGGTAATGAAGCAAATGGTGTAAGTGATGAGAATCTATCACTTGCAACTGACCTTATTATAATACCTATGGAGGGTGAAGCGGAATCCTTAAATGTTGGAGTAGCAAACTCTGTTATAGTATACGAGGCTTTAAGACAAAGGATTTATAAAAAATAGAGATAATTGACATATATCTAATTTGTGATACAATTGTATGGTATGAATTAGAATATACGGCGTTGAAAGAGGCCATTAGGAAGATACCCTGTACAGGAAAGATAAGTCATAGACTGAGAGCTTATCGGCAGAAGGACCTTTTGAAGTTTCCCTCTGGAGTCCCCTATCTGAATTTTTAGTAGGTTAGGGCGGTGAAAATCGTTATAATTGCTTTAAGTGGGTATTATATATACCAATTAGGGTGGTACCACGGAGAATACAGCCTTCGTCCCTTACCGGGATGAGGGCTTTTTTTATTTTTAAAAAAAAGTATACATAATTAAGAAAGGAGACTATCTTTATGAAGGATCAGTTAAATCAAATAAAAAACGATGCAATAGTAGATATTAAAGCCTCTGAGAATAGTCAAAGTATAGAGGAAATACGTGTTAAGTACCTTGGGAAAAAGGGATTACTTACAGGAATATTAAGAGGTATGGGTAAATTATCAGCAGAGGAAAGACCTATTGTTGGTAAAATAGCCAATGAAGTTAGAGAAGAAATAGAGGCAGAACTTGAAGTAGCGTTAAAATCTATTAAGAATAAAGAAAAAAATGAGAGATTACAAAGTGAAATAATAGATATAACAATGCCAGGAAAAAGACGTGAACTTGGAGGAATGCATCCTATAAATAAGGTTCTTGATGAAATAAAGGAAATATTCTTTGGTATGGGGTTTGCAATTACAGATGGACCTGAAGTTGAAAAGGATTATTATAACTTTGAGGCATTAAATATTCCAAAGAACCATCCAGCAAGAGATGAACAGGATACATTTTATATTAATGAAAATGTGGTTTTAAGAACTCAAACTTCTCCTATGCAAATTAGATATATGGAGGAAAATAAACCTGCTATAAGAATGATATCAGCAGGTAAGGTTTATAGATCAGATGCAGTAGATGCAACACATTCACCAATATTCCATCAAATAGAAGGACTTGTTATAGATAAGGATATTACTATGGCAAATCTTAAGGGAACACTAGATACATTTGTACAAAGATTCTTTGGTGAAAACATAAAAACTAAATTTAGACCACATCACTTCCCATTTACAGAGCCATCAGCAGAGGTTGATGTATCATGCTTTATGTGTGATGGTAAGGGATGTAGAGTTTGTAAAGGGGAAGGATGGATAGAAATCCTTGGCTGTGGTATGGTTCATCCTGAGGTATTAAAGGCAGGTAATATAGATCCAGAAAAGTATAGTGGATTTGCCTTTGGAATGGGTCTTGAAAGAATAGTTATGATTAAGTACGGAATTGATGATATAAGATTACTATTTGAGAATGATGTAAGATTCTTAAAGCAATTTAACTAAGGAGGTTTTTACTATGAAAGTTCCATATAAATGGATGTTAGAGTATGTAGATTTAGATGAAAATATAAATGATGTAGCAGATGCATTAACACTGTCAGGTTCTAAGGCAGAAGAGGTTATAGAAACAGGTAAAGAAATTTCTAATGTTATAACAGGTAAAATAGAAAAGATAGATGTACATCCAGATGCTGAAAAGCTAATTGTATGTCAAATAAATGTAGGACTAGATGAAAATATTCAAATAGTAACAGGAGCTAAAAATGTAAGCGAAGGAGATATAGTTCCAGTTGCTATGCATAAGTCAACTCTTCCAGGGGGAGTTAGCATAAAGAAGGGGAAACTTCGTGGAGTTGAATCAAATGGTATGCTTTGTTCTGAAGAGGAGTTAGCTATACCTGTAGATGAGCCAGTTCATGGAATAATGATACTAGATAAGGATACACCAATAGGAGCTGATATAAAGGAAGTTCTTGGTCTAAATGGTGGAATTATAGACTTTGAGATAACATCTAATAGATCAGATTGCTTTGGAGTATATGGTATTGCCAGGGAAGCCGCAGCTACATTTGGGAAGCCTTTAAAAGAGCTTGATCTTAGCTACAAAGAAGATAAGGATACTATAAAGCATTACCTTGATGTTAAAGTATCAGATTCTTTATGTAGAAGATACATGGCTAAGATGGTTAAAAACGTAAAGGTTGGACCATCACCTGCATGGTTAAAGGCAAATCTTGAGGAAGCAGGAGTTAGATCAATTAATAATATAGTAGATATTACAAACTATGTTATGATAGAACTTGGTCAACCTATGCATGCATTTGATTATAACTTTATTAGTGATAGCAAAATTGAAGTTAGAAGAGCTAATGATGCTGAGAAATTTACAACACTTGATGAAGTAGAAAGAACACTAGATTCATCAATGCTTGTTATAGCAGATGGAGAAAAAAGCGTTGCAATAGCAGGTGTTATGGGAGGAATGAACTCAGAGGTTACAGAGGCGACTCAGGTTATAGTACTTGAAAGTGCTAACTTTGATGGAACAAATGTTAGACTTACATCAAAGAAGCTTGCATTAAGAACAGATGCATCAGGTAAATTTGAAAAGGATCTTGATCCAAATCTTTGTGAAATTGCTATTAATAGAGCTTGCCATCTTATAGAATTAATTGGTGCTGGTGAAGTTATTAGTGATGTTATAGATGTATATGGAACTAAAACTGATGATGTAAACCTTGAGGTTACTCCAAAGTGGATAAATGGATTCCTTGGAACAGATATAAGTGTAGAAAGAATGAAGGAAATACTTGTAAGTCTTGGAATGGAAGTAGATGGAGAAGAAGTTCTAAATATAAAGGTACCTTCATTTAGACAAGATATTAGAATAAGAGAAGATGTAGCTGAAGAAATAGTTAGAATATATGGATATGATAAAATACCTTCAGTTAAAATCAAAGGTGAAGCAGTAGAAGCTGCATGGACAATAGAGCAAAAATTAACTAAGTTAGTTAAGGAAACAATGATTGCATCTGGATTCTATGAAGCATTAACATATTCATTTATAGCACCTAAGGTATTTGACTCTATAAATGTAGAAAAAGATAGTTCACTTAGAAACTGTGTTAAGATAAGCAACCCTCTAGGGGAAGACTTTAGTTTAATGAGAACAACAACAATGCCAAGTATGCTAGATTCCTTATCAAGAAACTATGCAAGAGATAATAAGGAGGCATTATTATTCGAAGTATCAAAGGTATATATACCAAGTGAGGATACTCTACCAGAAGAAAAGTTAAAGCTTACTATTGGTATGTATGGAGATGTAGACTTCTATGAATTAAAGGGAGTAGTTGAGGTTCTACTTGAAAAGCTTTCAGTTCCTAAGTTTGCATTCGAAAGAGAAAGCAGTAATCCATCATTCCATCCAGGAAAAACAGCAAACCTTCTAGTTAGAAATAAACCTGTTGGAACATTTGGTGAACTTCATCCAGATGTGCTTGAAAACTACGGATTTGAAAATAGAGTATTCTTTGCAGAGCTTGATTTAGAAAGTATTTTTGAAGCATCAAAGATGGATAAAAAGTATAAGGCGCTTCCAAAATTCCCAGCGGTAACAAGAGATATCGCTATGCTTGTTAATGAAGATGTAACTGTTGGTGAGATTGAAGCTATAATTAAGAAAAATGGGAAAGCTATACTAGAAGAAGTTAAGCTATTTGATGTTTATAGAGGAGCTCAAATTCCAGGTGGTAAGAAGAGTGTTGCATATGCTCTTGTATATAGAGGAGAGAATAAGACTCTAAAGGATGAAGAAGTTAATAAAGTTCATGATGGTGTAGTAAAAGCTTTATCAGAAAAGTTATCAGCGGAATTAAGATAGGATAAACTTAGAATTTTAAAAGGAGTTTGTTATATTTTTGTAGAATAACTACATGAAAATAACTTCTTAAACAAATTTGAAAGGGTGTCTTAGTATGACTAAGGAAAAAGTGGTAGTTAAAATCAATGGTGCAGAGTACACACTAAGGGGGGACGGCTCTGAGGCATATTTATATTCTATTGCAAGTTATGTAGATAGAATGTTAAAGGATATTCTTCAGGGTAATCCAATGCATAGTAATACATCTGCCGCTGTACTTACAGCACTAACAATTGCAGACGAATTGTTTATAGCAAAACAGAAACTACATGATTTAGAAAAAGAAATCAATATACCAAGGGAAAGAGAAGTTCAGATAAAGGCTAATTATGATAAGTTAAAAGAGGCTTATGAGTGTTTAAGTAAGGAATATGAGCAGTATAAAAATGAAAGTTCAGATTCATCATTAAACTTAAAAGGTTTAGAAGACACTAACAGTAAGCTAAGTCATGAATTAGAAATTAAGATAAAAGAATCTAAGCGTTTAGAGGAAGAATTAAATAAAGTAAAGCTAAATCTAAAAGAGTCAGATGAAATTAACAAGGTGTTAATTAAGAAAAATGAGAGTATTAAAACTCAAGCAATGGAAGCTCTTATAGAAGCTACTACTTTAAAGAAGGAAATTAAAGAATTTAAAGAGGCAAGAATAAATAGTAAAACTGTTTAACTTGCACTTGACGCCCTTGTAAAAAAGACTGCTAACTAGAAAGTTAGCAGTCTTTTAATTATATTTATAAACATTTTTCAAGAATACTTAATGCTTCATCAATTTCTTCATAGGTTACATTTAGAGGAGGTAAAAGTCTAACAACAGTAGAGCCTGCACCAACTAAAAGTAATTTATTTTCAAGTGCCTTTGAAACAACATCAGATGGATTTTCAACTTCTATTCCTATTAAAAGTCCCATTCCCTTAATATCTTTAATAGCAGAATTATTTTCCTTAATCTTGTTAAGCTTATCTACTATATAGTTAGCTTTTTCATTGACTTCTTTAATGATATTTTTATCTAATATCTCGTTAATAATAGCCATTGAAACTGCGCACGCTAGTGGATTTCCTCCAAATGTGCTTCCATGATCACCTGGTTCTAATTTTTCTGCAACCTTACTACTAACTACTGTAGCGCCGATTGGGAAACCTCCACCAAGTCCCTTAGCAAGACATAGAATATCAGGTGTAATTCCAAAGCTTTCAAATGTAAAGAAAGTACCTGTTCTTGCAATTCCACATTGAACCTCATCAAATATTAATAGTGCGTTGTATTTATCGCATAGAGTTTTAACTTCTAATAAGAAATCCTTATCTATGGATATAATTCCACCTTCACCTTGAATTGGCTCAAGAATAACAGCACATGTATCTTCATTTATCTTATTTTTTATATCTTCGATATTATTAAATTCTGACTCTATAACTCCTCCTATAAGTGGAGCAAATGCTTCTTGGTATTTTCCTTGGCCTGTTACAGAAAGAGCTCCCATAGTTCTACCATGGAATGAATTTTTCATAAATACAATATTACTCTTTGAATTGTTTCCAAAGGACTTCCCATATTTTCTTGCGAACTTTAAAGCTGCTTCAATTGATTCTGTACCACTGTTGCAAAAGAATACAGATGAAAGTGAAGAAAGTTCAGTAAGCTTTCTAGCAAGGTCTGTTTGAACATCACTCCAATATAGGTTTGATATGTGAACTAACTTCTCAGCTTGAGCAGTTAATGCATTTTTTATAATATCAGATGAATGTCCAAGACAATTAACAGCTATACCTGAAACAAAGTCTAAATATTTTTCTCCTTTATCAGTGTATAGGTAAGGTCCTTTACCTGAAACAAAAGTTAAGTCAAATCTTTTATAATTATTAGTTAATAAACCGTTTTCCATTATTAGTTACCTCCCTTTATAGATGTAGAAGTATAGCCTTCACCAAAAGCATCTGTTAATAGTGAATGTTCACGTCTTCCGTCTACTAAGTGAACAGTGTTCGTTCCGTTTTCGATAGCAGCTATACAACATTCCATCTTAGGAATCATTCCCCCTTGAATAACTCCACTTTTTATATAATCCTTTATTTCACTTGTTGTAATTTCCTTAATAAGTGATGATTTATCATTTATATCAAGATAAACCCCTTCAATATCAGTCATAAGAACTAATTTTTCAGCCTTTAACGCTGAACTTACAGCCCCTGCAACATAATCCGCATTTATATTATATATGTTACCCTCATTATCAACACCAATTGGTGCAATAACAGGAATAATGTCTTTATCTATAAGCATATTTAAAAATTCAGTGTTAACAGATTCAACTTCACCTACTAGACCAAGATCAATTTTTTCTCCATTAACATATGAGTATTTTTTCTTTGCCTTAAGAAGAGAACAGTCACGTCCTGAAACTCCTAAGGCGTTTAATGAGTAGCTAGATAGTGTACCAGAAAGTTCTTTATTAACACTTCCACAAAGAGTCATTTCAACAATTTCCATAGTATGTCCATCTGTTACCCTTTGTCCGTTTATAAATTCAGTTGTACATCCAATTTTATCAAGCATATTTGATATGTTAGGACCTCCACCGTGTACAATAACTATATTTACACCATTTTTCTTTAGGTAAGCAACATCTTTGAAAAATGCATCTTTGCCTTCTTCAGACCTCATGATGCTACCTCCGAATTTAATAACTATTGTATTTCCTTTGTATTTATTTATATTTGATGTATTAAAATCAAAGTTTAATGCATTTTCCATGATATAACCTCCATATCCAAAAATAACTATTACAGTCTTATACAAATAATTATAAATGATATATTATAATTATACAAGGAGTAAATTAAATATTTATAAATAATTATTGAATATTTATTCTATGTAGCATATAATGGTATTAATAATATGGGGGTGTTAATATGATAAAAGTAGGTATCGTAGGAGCTACAGGTTATGCGGGTCAACAGCTTTATTATATATTAAATAATCACAAGAATGTAGAAGTGAAGTATATATCTGCACATAGTAGTGTAGGTGTTTGTATAAGTGAATTGTATGGTAATTACAGTAATATTATTCAACAAAAATGCATAGGAATGGAGGGGGCAATAGAAAAACTTGATGAAATTGATGTTGTATTTCTAGCACTTCCACATGGTACTGCATTTGATTTAGTAGAAAAGGCATATAAAAAAGGTGTAAAGGTAATAGATCTTGGTGCTGACTATAGAATAGATGATGCTAAAAGTTATGAAACTTGGTATAATGTTGAACATAAAAACCCAGAATTAATAGAAGAAGCTGTTTATGGACTTTGTGAAATTAATAGGGATAAAATTAAAGACTCAAGTATAATTGCGAACCCAGGATGTTATACAACAGCAAGTATACTTGCAATGTATCCACTTATAAAGCATGGAATAGTAGATGAGAAAAAGGTAATAATAGATGCGGCTTCAGGTACAAGTGGTGCAGGAAGAAGTGGAAAGATAGATAATCTTTTCTGTGAAGTTAATGAAAACTATAAGGCATATGGAGTAACGAATCACAGACATACTCCTGAAATTGAACAGGAACTTACAAAGGCATGTGGTAGTGAAGTATTAATATCATTTACTCCTCACCTAGTACCTATGAATAGAGGTATACTTGCTACTTGTTATGGTTTCTTAAAGAAAGATGTAACACATGAAGAAATTAAAGCTATATATGAAGAAGAATATGGTAATGAAAGATTTATAAGATTACTTGATACTTTCCCACAAACAAGATGGGTACGTGGAACTAATCTATGCGATATATCATTTAAAATAGATGAAAGAACTGGAAGAATAGTTGTTATATCAGCTATAGATAATCTGGTTAAAGGTGCAGCAGGTCAGGCTGTGCAAAATATGAATATAATTTTTGGACTTGATGAAGCAGAAGGTATAGATAATTTAGCTATGGCACCTTAGTAGGAGGAAGGATTTATGAAAATTTTAGAAGGAAAAACAATAACAGATGTTAAAGGGTTTTTAGCCAACGGAATATACAGTGGCGTAAAAAGAAGTAAAAAACTTGATCTATGCATGATTTACAGTGAATATAAGGCAAAGGCATCAGGAACATTTACTCAAAACAAAGCAAAGGCAGCTCCTGTAACATTGAATCAACAAAACATTGATAATGAAAACATTCAAGCAATAGTTGTTAACAGTGGAAATGCCAACGCTTGTACAGGTGAAAATGGATATAATGATGCGGTTAAAATGACTGAAAAAGTTGCAGAGTGCCTAAATCTTAAGAAAGAGGAAGTTCTTGTTGCATCAACAGGAATAATAGGGGTACCTCTTGAAATGGATAAGATTCTACCAGGGATTGAAGAATCTTCAAAGATTCTATCAGCTGATGGTGGAGAAAATGCTGCAAAGGCAATTCTTACAACGGATACATTTTCTAAGGAAATAGCAGTAGAATTTACTGTAGGTGGTAAGGTAGCTAGAATTGCAGGAATGGCTAAGGGGTCAGGAATGATACATCCGAATATGGCAACAATGCTTGCATTTATAACAACAGATGTTAACATTTCAAAGAACCTATTAGACAAGGCTTTTAAGGAAAGTGTTGCCTCAACCTATAATATGGTTTCAGTAGATGGAGACACTAGTACAAATGACATGTCTATAATACTAGCCAATGGGGCATGTGAAAATGAAGAAATCATAAGTGAAGAAAGTGCTGATTATATAGAGTTTAAGAAAGCTATTGAATTTGTAAATGAAACACTTGCAAAGCTTATAGCAAAAGATGGAGAAGGCGCTACAAAGCTTTTAGAAGTTAAAATTAAGGAAGCATTAACTCTAGAAGATGCTAGAAAATGTGCAAAGTCAGTTGTTTCATCTAATCTATTTAAATGTGCTTTATTTGGAAATGATGCAAACTGGGGTAGAATAGTTTGTGCACTAGGGTACTCAGATGCTAACATAGATATGGACATAATAGATGTATTCCTTAGAAATGAATCAGAAAGTATTCAGATTGTAAAAAAAGGTGTAGGCATTAATTTTGATGAAGATGCAGCTGAAAAGCTTCTTGATAGCAAAACAGTTTCAGTAGTAGTAAACCTTAAGCAAGGTGCATATGAAGCTACAGCTTGGGGATGCGATTTAAGCTTTGAGTATGTGAGAATCAATGGGTGCTACAGAACATAATTAATGTTTTGTATAATTTCATATAGAATGGAAATAGTAAGTAAAGAGTATTTATTAGATGCTCTTTACTTTTTTTATTTTAAATTAAATTTTAAAGGAGAGATAAAAGTGGCAAAAGTATTTAAAAAATTATCAGTTGCACTTGTAGGAATAATATCAGCTAGTATGATATTAGCTTCTTGTACAACAGCTGAAAAAATTAAAAATGATGTTAATCAAGGGACTAATGACGTTAAACAAGGTGCAGTAAAAGGCGTTCAAGATGTAAAAGAAGGAAGTAAAAAGGTAGGGGAAGGTGCTAAGGATATCGGTGAAGATGTAGTAGATAAGATAAAGAATGCTAAGGCATTTCTAATTGGTAGTTGGACTGGAAAAGAAGATAGTGGAGATCACTATAAAATCTCACTATATGCTGATTCTACATATGAAGTAGTAGAAAATAATGCTAAAGGTGAAGAAAAAGCTGTTTATTCAGGAAAGTATACAGTTGATAATAGTAAGATAACTCTTAATCAAGAAAAGAAAAGAGAAAAAGGAAAAGTAGTAGAAGATAAGAAAGTTAAGAAATTGACTTATAACATAGTAGATAATAAGGTGCTAAAAATTAAAGATGAAAGCAAAAAGTCAGAAATAAGCCTTAATAGAGAAAGTAATCTATTTGATAAGATAATTAAGTAGATAGAAAAGCTACCTATACCAGAATATAAATTCTAGTAAGGGTAGCTTTTGTTATTTATTTCTTAAGGAAGTTAAATGCTCCTAAACTATCTAAGAAAACAATTATTATAGCAATTGGTGCAATATACTTTATAATTATATACCAAGTATTAAATAGCCATTTTTTAATAGGTTTCGGATTTGATAGCTCTGAAAAAAGCTCTTCTTTTTTCATTTTTAGTGGTAAGAATATAGATATAAGTAATGCTCCGAGCGGCATTAAAAAATTACTTACCATAAAGTCAGCTAAATCAAAAAAGGTTTTCCCTAATATAGTAAAATCACTTAATGCTCCAAATGAAAGTGCAGATGGTATACCAAATGCAAATATACTAAGACCTATTATCCATGACCATTTATTTCTTTTAGTATTATCTCCCTTAGTTATTGAATTAACAATAATTTCAAGCATTGAAAATGATGACGTAAGTGCTGCAAATAAAAATAATACAAGAAAAGCTATAAAAAATAATGTACCAAATGGTATTCTACTAAATACATTTGGAAGAACATTAAATAGTAGTGCAGGTCCCTGATCAGGTTTTAGTCCAAATGAAAATACACCAGGGAAAATAGCAAGTCCAGAAAGAATTATAATAAATAAGTTCATAGAAACTATTGAAATAGCAGAACTATTTATGTTTGTATTCTTAGGTAAGTATGCACTATAAGTTACCATACCTGAAACCCCAAGACTTAAGGTGAAAAAGGCCTGACCTAGTGCAAATAATATAGATTGAGATGTTATCTTAGTAAAGTCAGGTTTAAATAAAAACTCAACTCCAGCATAAGCATTCTCTAGACTTAATGAGCGAGCTATAATAATAATAAATATTACAAATAAAGCTGGCATCATAATTTTACTTGCTCTTTCTATTCCAGATTGAACCCCTTTAGATATAACAAGTATATTAAGTACTATAAACAGGAGATGGGCAATAATAGAAAGTAGGGGATCTCCTGAAACAGAGCCAAGTAATTCTCCATACCCTTGAGGCGAAAGATCAGTAAGACCACCTGTAATACCTTTAAATATATAAATAAGAATCCATCCACCTATAACACTGTAGAAAGATAGTAGTATAAAAACGGTTACATTACCAAGATAGCCTATAAGGTTCCACTTGGTACCAGGTGCGATTGTAGAATATGCTTCTATTGCATCTTTTCCTGTCTTACGTCCGATGATAAACTCCCCAAGTAGAAGAGGAAGTCCAAGTGAGATAGTGAATATAACAAACATAAAGAAAAATGCTCCTCCACCACTGATTCCAGCTATATAAGGGAATTTCCATATAGCTCCAAGTCCAATAGCGGAACCAGCTGCAGCTAGAATAAATCCAATTCTTGATGAGAATTGATTATCACTCATATTATAACCTCCGTTAATTATTATATTGTAAAAATGTGTCGCTTTATTATATCACAGTATAGAACTATATGAAATAATAAAATAGAAAATGCTTTCTGCTTGTTGTAGGTATGAGGTGTGCAGTAGTGGGGTTTAGGGTTGAAGCGACGAGAATTTCGAGAAGGACTTCTAATCCCCACAAATATATTAAGCCAAGTGCGACCTCTAAATCGCTACACTTGCCGAGGTCTTCTAAGTCTTAATATATTTGATTTGGATAAGAATTCCTAACTCTCATTGCTACTGCTTCAACCCTAAACCCCACTACTTGCATGAAACTATACTTAAATAATAAGATGGAAATATTTGGAGAGTATGTATACTTTATAAATTTTTATACTTTTATACGGACACTACTTTTTTAATAGTAAACTTTATTATTACCTAAAATTTATATATTTATATACAAAATAGTTTTTTTCAACTACTGCATAGCACATACTTCATCTAAATAGTTGTGTAGAATTAAGATTATTGTATATAATTAAATTAAGACTAAGGAAGAGGAGAAATAATTATGTCAGAGATATTAGCTCCTGCTGGAAATTTTGAATGTTTAAAGGCAGCTGTACTTAATGGTGCAGATGCAGTATATGTAGGTGGTAGTGAGTTTTCAGCAAGAAAGTACGCAAGTAACTTCTCTAGGGAAGAAATGATAGAAGCAGTTAGATATTGTCATTCATATAACGTTAAGCTTTATGTAACTATGAATACATTATTAAGTAATAAAGAGATTCAAGGCGCACTTGAATACGCTGCCTTTTTATATGAGGTAGGGGTAGACGCTATTATAGTTCAGGATATAGGATTTTTAAAGCTTTTAAGAGATAAGCTACCAGAGCTTGAGGTACATGGAAGTACACAAATGACTGTTCATAATTTAGAGGGAGTTAACCTTCTATATAATATGGGAGTAAAAAGGGTAGTGCTTTCACGTGAGCTTTCAATAGAGGAAATCAAATATATAAAGGAAAATACAAAAGCTGAGATTGAGGTTTTTGTTCATGGTGCTCTTTGTATATGCTTCTCTGGTCAATGTTTGTTTAGTAGCATGATAGGTGGAAGAAGTGGAAATCGTGGAACCTGTGCACAAAGTTGTAGAATGGAATATAGCTTAGATGGTGGGAAGAAGAGTCATATCTTAAGTCCTAAGGATTTATCTACATTAGAATATATAGAAAAGTTAGTAGAAATAGGTGTTGATTCCCTGAAGATTGAAGGAAGAATGAAGCGCTTCGAGTATGTCGCAACAGTTGTATCATCATATAAGAAAGCTATAGAAGGAAGAAGAGAATCAAAGGATATAAAAAATGTTACCCAGATATTCAATAGAGGAGGGTTCACATCAGCCTTTATGCATAAAAATGAAGGTAAGAATATGATGAGCTATGATAGACCAAAGAACTGGGGGACATATCTTGGTGATGTTATAGGTGCTAAGGGAAAGTTTTGTGATATACGTTTAGTTTCAGAATTAAATCTTGAAGATGGAGTTGAAGTCTTTGGTAAGGATAAAGGTGCAAAGGTTTCGAAGATAAAAAAAGGAAATATAGAGGTAGAATCTGCATCAAAGGGTGATATAGTCACAATATATCTTGAAGGTGCAAAGGCAGGAGATAAGATATACAAGTCTTCAGATATACTTCTTCTAAAGTCAGCAAAGGAAACAATAGATCCTAAATCATCTCCTAAAAGAGGAATAAGAGGAGAGTTTATAGCAAAGATTGGAGAAGAGCCAATACTGACAGTTAGAATAGATTCAGGTAATGTATATAAAGAAGGTAAGATTTTCAGAAAGTCATTAGAAAACTTTGAAGAAATTCTTGTCAATGTTACTTCAGATATAAGTGAGAGAGCAATAAATAAGCCAACTACAAAGGAAAAGGTAGAAGAGTCATTAAGAAAACTTGGAGATACACCATTTGAGTTTGAATCCTTAAATGTAGACATTGAAGAGGGAATAATAATACCTGTATCAAGGCTAAATGCTATGAGAAGAGAAGTTATAGATTCTCTAATTGACAAACTTCAAGGTAAAAAGGAAAAGTTAGGTGTTAATATAGAATATAATAAAAAGCCTTCTAGTGATAACAAAAGGCTTGTAGTATGTACGACTGATATAAAATCTGCGAAGGAAGCTCATAATGAAGGAGTAGATTTGGTATTTTATGGAGGGGAAAATCTAAGATTTAATCCTACAAAGATAAGAGAAATAGCAAAACTTAATAATGAGGGAATAAAGATATATCCATGGTTTAGTGAAATTGTTTTAGAAGAACTGGATAAGGTTAAGGAAGATATAGCCTATCTTAAAGAAAATGGAGTAGATAAGGCACTATGTTCTAACCTTGGAGTTTATAGTATATTAAAGGAAAGTGGATATGATGTATTCTTAGATAAGGGATTCAACGTGTTTAATTCCAAGGCATGCGAAACCTTTGAAAGTGAAGGAGTTCTTCTTTCACCTGAACTAAATGTAAAACAGCTAAGAGATACAGTAAGTAAAACAGAGATTAAAACAATGATTCATATTCATGGAAGGCAAAAACTTATGGTTAGTAGACATTGTCCTGTAGGAAGTTTCAAGGGAGATGGAACTAAGACCTGTAGTACTCTTTGTGAAAATAGGATTCATTACATGAAGGATAGAATGGGAGAAGACTTCCCTATATATACTGACCTATTATGTAGAAGTCATATATATAATTCAAAGACCCTTTGCACTATAGAATCATTAAGAGATATTATAAGCATTAATGTAGATTATCTTATGATTAGTTTTTTAGATGAAGATATAGAAGAAGTTAAGGCTACAATAAAGGCTTATAGAGATGCTATTGAAAGAGGACAAAATGGAGACTTTAGCATTTCAAAGTCTCAGGAAGAAGTAATTAGTAAACTTAATGGGAAAGCTACTAAAGGACATTTTTATAAAGGTGTTATATAGAGTAAAATATATTCAATTTAGTTTAATAGTATAAAATGAGGGGATTATATGAACGATAAGACGCTTAGAATTTTAGAATTTGAAAAAATTATAGATATGCTAAAAAGTAAAGCATCATCAAGTATAGGGAAAGTGACATGTGAAAGTCTTATGCCTTCCTTTAAACTTTATGATGTAAAGGAAAGACTTGAGGAAACTCGTGAGGCACTAGATATAGTTCTTCAGTGGGGTTCTCTTCCATTTGATGGAGTACGAAACATTGAAAGCTCAGTTAAAAGGGCAAAGCTTGGATTTGTTCTAACGCCATCTGAACTTTTAGATATTGCTGGATTACTTAGATGTACCAAATCCTTAAAGACATTTTTCGAAGATGGTTCAAAGAATGAGAGCTATCCTATTACATTTGAAATGGTAGACACACTTGTTTATATAAAGAACCTTCGTGAGAAGATAGAGGAAATAGTTATAGGAACAGATGAAGTTTCAGATAGAGCAAGTGATTTATTGTTCTCATTAAGAAGAAGTATAAGAGATAAGAATTCAAGAATTAAAGAAAAGCTTCAAGGAATGATATCTTCACATGGAAAGTATCTACAAGACCCGATAATAACAATTAGAGGAGATAGGTACGTAATACCTGTAAAGGCTGAGTGTAAAGGAAATGTTCCAGGACTTGTTCATGATCAATCATCATCAGGGTCGACTTTATTTATAGAGCCTATGGCAATAGTTGAGATGAATAACCAAATTAAAGAGCTTTCTCTAAAGGAAAAGGCAGAGGTAGAAAGAATACTTAATCAATTATCAAGAATAGTTGAGGAAAATGCAGATCACCTTCTTCATAATAATACAAACATAGGTTACCTTGACTTTATTATATCAAAGGGTAAGCTTGCACTTGATATGGGGGCAACTATTCCGATGGTTAATGATAAGGGAATCATTGATATTAAAGAAGGAAGACATCCACTAATCGATAGAGATAAGGTTGTTGCAAGTGATATTAGACTAGGTAAAGAGTTTAACTGTTTAGTTATAACTGGGCCGAATACAGGTGGTAAAACAGTTACACTTAAGACAACAGGGCTTTTAACTTTAATGGCAATGTCAGGACTTGCCGTGCCAGCAAATGATGGATCAACTCTTTCTATATTTAATAAGGTGTTTGCTGATATTGGAGACGAACAAAGTATTGAACAAAGTTTATCAACCTTTTCATCACATATGGTGAATATAGTAGACATAATTAATAATGTAGATTCATCATCATTAGTACTTGTTGATGAGCTTGGTGCAGGAACAGACCCAACTGAAGGGGCAACTCTTGCTATGGCAATCATGCAAAACCTATATGAAAAAGGTGCTAAGATTATAGCTACAACACACTATAGTGAAATAAAAGTTTTTGCTATGGAAAGAGCTGGATTTGAAAATGCAAGTGTTGAGTTTAATATAGAGACTTTAAGACCTACTTATAGATTACTTATAGGTATACCAGGTAAATCTAATGCATTTAATATTTCAAAAAGACTTGGACTTTCTGAAAATATAATTGAAGAAGCTAAATCAATGATATCCAAGGATGAAGCTAACTTTGAAGACGTTATCCAATCTCTTCAAGATAAAACAATTCAAGCTCAAAAGCAACTTTCAGAAGCAGAAGGGCTTCGAGAAGAAGTTAATAGACTAAAGAAAGAGCTTGCAATGAAGCAAGAAAAAATTGATGAGAAAAGAGATAAAATCCTAGAAAAGTCTAAAAAAGAAGCACAGGATATATTAAGAAATGCTAAAGAAGAAGCAGATAGAATTCTAAGAGAACTTAATGAAATCAGAAGTAACGCAAAATCAGCTTCAATGAAGGATGCTGAAAGAGCAAGAAGAGAACTTGGTTCTAAGCTTGATGAGGCATCAAAAAATAAAATAGGAACATCTACACTAAAGGTAGGCATGCAAGCAGTTAAAAGTGTAATGCTAGGTGATGAAGTATATGTATCAACTGTAGGACAAAAGGGAATTGTTATGAGTCTTCCTGATAGTAAGGGAATGATTCAAGTTCAAGTAGGTGTTATGAAAATGACAGTTGCTGTAAAGAACCTAGCAGTAGACACAGCGCCTAAGAAGCAAACGAAGAAAACAGGTGTAGCCAACATGGTAAAAACTAAGGCTAATAAGACTAACTCTTCAATCGATCTTAGAGGATACATGGTAGATGAGGCTATATATGAAATAGATAAATATCTTGATGATGCATTCCTTGCAGGATATGATGCAGTTCAGATTATTCATGGTAAAGGAACAGGTGCCCTTAGAAAAGGAGTTCAAGAACACCTAAAGAGACACCACTATGTAAAATCAATGAGAATAGGTGGTTTCGATGAAGGTGGAGCTGGAGTTACTGTTGTAGAGATTAAAAAATAAATAAAAGATTAATACTAAAGGTTAAGATAGGCTTTTTAAGGGGCGAAATATCCTTAAAGCCTTATGTACCAATGAAAAGGAGTGATGTAAATGGATAAAAGTATAATAAACATAGTAGATGACATGATAAGCAAAATAGAAACAATTGAAAAGGATCTAGAAAACATAAAGAATAATGTAAAAGGTGAAGGTTCAGAAGTTCATAGTACGGTAAGTAGTATAGAAGAGAAGCTTAAGGAAATGGAAGAGCTTGTAAAGCTTATAGAAGAATCATCTAAGTAAAAAGTTAAGTTGTGTTATAAAGAAGATGCTATCTGTTTTGTACAGAAGGCATCTTTTTTAGTATGTTTTTTATATAGCTAGACTAGAAAGGGTATAATTAGTACTAAATTAAACTAAATTAAATGTATTAATTGATACAAATTTATTGCTATATAGGTATTGTTGTTGTATAATTTAGATATAATAGTACTAAAGGAGCGATTAAGATTTGGATTCTACTAATAAAGAAACAAAAAAATATACAAGTTTTACTCCAGAAGAAATTAAAGAATATATTGTTAATATTAGAAAATTGATTATAGAAGGCAAATACACAATATCTAAAAATCAAAATAGAAAAGAAAATGTTGATTTCATAGAGAATTACAAAATAGATAGTAAAAAAGAAAAAGGTATTTTACTTAATCTTGAATATGATGATTTTTGTTATGCTGTTGATAATGAAAAGGAAGAGTTCGCTCATGAGAAGTTATACATATTTTGTAAAGAGTGTGAGCTAGATAGTTGGGGTGAACTAGAATTAGTAGAAGTATATATTAAAATTAATATATCTGAAACAAGAAAAGGTAATGAGTTTATGATAGTTGTATCTTTTCATAAAAGGAATAAGCCAATTAAATATTTATTTAAATAATTGCTAATTAGCCTATATAATATTTTAAAGATATTTAATGATTAGGAGGTAATTTGATGTTAGGATTTTGTGAAAAATGCCACGATATGACAGAGTACTTTATTGAGGAAGTTGATAAAGAAAAATGCATAAAAGGTAAGAATATAAATTATAAAGGAAGAGAAGCTTATTGCAAGGGGTGCAGGGAAGAAATATTTGTGTCTGATATTAGAGATTATAATTTGCAGATGTTAGATGATGCTTATAGAAATCATGAAGGGTTAATTTTAATATCAGAAATAGAAGGTATATTAGAGAAGTATAGTATTGGGAAAAGACCACTATCATTATTATTAGGTTGGGGGGAAGGAACCCTAACTAGATATTTGAATGGAGATATACCAACAAAGCAATACTCGGATACATTAAAAAGAATTTTAGAAGATTCATCATATATGCTTAAAATATTGGAAGAAAATAAAGATAAAATAACTGAACGTGCGTATAACAATTGTAAAAAATCTATTGAATATAATGAAGAAGATCAAAGAGCAATTACAATGGTGTGTAATGATAAAATTGATAGTGTCATTAAATATATGCTACTTAAGTGTGAGGAAATAACTCCATTGGCTCTGCAAAAATTATTGTATTATTCTCAGGCATTTTATAAAATTTTTAACGGTGAGTATTTGTTTAACAATGATTGTGAAGCTTGGGTTCATGGTCCAGTATATAGGGATGTATATTTTAGATATAAAAATCATGGATATAATCCTATTGAAGAAAATATTGATTATGATGATATTGATTTAACTGAAATTGAAAAAGAAGTAATTAACAGTGTTATTAAAAGTTTTGGTTGCTATAGTGGAAAAATTTTAGAAAATATGACACATGTTGAAATGCCTTGGATAGTTACTAGAATAGGATTAGAGTCTAATGATTCTTCAGATAAAGTTATTACTAAGGAATTAATTGATAAATACTTTTATGAAATAAAATTAAAGTATAGTATGTTAAATATATATGATATTAAAGACTATAGTGAAAACCTTTTTGATAAAATAAATAATAGTTAGTAAGTTTTATATAATGATTCAATAAAAATTAGGCTTCTAAAAGTTTTTAGAGGCTTTATTTAAGTTGAATTAGTGAGATTTTTATTCTAAACAAGCTTCAAGCAGCTTAGTTTCTGAGTTAGAAAAATTTCCATTTTTGATTTTATTATAATGGCTATAAAAGATTTTTAATATATTAATTAATATATTAAAAATACTTTTATGGAATTTTATTTTAAGGGGGTAGTGTTTTGATTCAAAATATTGTAACATATGCAGGACAGATATTGATAACCATTTATCATAAAGGATTTGATAGTGATATTAGAAGCAGAAATATTAAAAAGATTAGGAAGATAGGTAAATATAATTTGATTTTTGAGGAAAAGGTAGTTCCTGATAATATAGTAGATACAGTAATAGGGTGGACGTGGAAATTTGAAGGTTTACTTCAAGTAGATGAGGATAAAAATCCATATAGTGGATCTGTTTGTGCATACATACAAGAATATGTTTATTTAAATAAACCAAATAAAATATTCAGTATAAAGGATGACAAATATTCACTTAAAATACCTATAGAACAATTTAAGGAAATTAATAAATTTGTGAAAAAATATACTGGACTTAACATCGAGAAGAATCCTATGTGTTATGGAAATATTTTGCTATATGACAGTCACATTGGATTATATCATGCAAAGCAAGAAGAAGGCATAGTGGTTAAGGAATTAAATTCTAACACTATAGTGATTGTCAAGTTTATAAAAGATAAAATGGTGGTTTCAACAAAAATAGTTAATGTAACTCAATATACAAAAGAATTAGAAATTATATCAGATAGAAAGTGGGATTGTCATGATATTGAGATTTATAAAGATAATGAATTAATATATATAAATAAGAATGTCTCATATATTAGAAGAATTCAATTAAATATGAATATTATTGGGCAAAGTAAAAAAGTAAAATTAAATAAGTTGCTTGAAGAGTTTGTTATAAAAGGTGAAAGTAGTGAGCAGGTTAGCATAATAGGAGATGAAATAGATGAATTGGAGAACTTATATATTAAATCAAATTATTCAATAGGAAATAGACTAAAACAGGAAATAGATGATAATATGGTTGTGTTTATAAGTCCAGGTGAGCTTAATAAAGCCATGAATATAATTACTAATGTTTTAGGGTCAGACTATGATGCTATATGGATCTTTGATCCTTATTTTACTGATAATCAAAAAATAACACATATAATGGATTGGATGCGGATTATTACGCATAGTAATATAAACTCTAAGAATATTAATATTGCTTTTTTCTGTAAAAATAAAGAGAAAGCTTATGGAGTTAAAGAAATGATTGAATTCATAAAAGAAGATTCAGTAATAATAGATGTTTTGAAGAAGAAGGAAAGTCTAGGAATTCATTTTTATCAGACGAAAGCTCCTATTCATGATAGATTTATTATAACAAGCAAGGGCGATGAGTATTCTGGAATTGCAATAGGAACCTCTTTTAATTCATTAGGAGAAAATCATTATTGTATTCATAAACTTACTCATATAGCATCAAAAAATATATGGAGTAATTTGAAGGTATGGTTAGAGGACGGAAATATTATAGATTCAGGGGAGATATAAGAGGGAGATTATGAATGCTAAGAATATAAGTCAGTTATCAGAAATTATTTTTGATAAGTGGAATAGAATAGATTCAAGAGAAAATATAAAGTTAAGAATAAATCGTATATTTGGTAGAAAGAAAATATCAACAATAGTAAAGGAATTAGAAAAGTATAAGATAAATATGTCTGATGACCAAAAAAGGGATTTTCCATTTAGTGTTTTAATTGTAGTTCTTGCTATAATCATAAGAAATTTAGATTGCATTGATGGATTACAAAGAGAATTAGAAATTAGAAGTCTTATTAACCCTCTATATGGGGGGATGTATAAGCTTCTTTGTGGCAATTCTCAAAAAATGTGCATTAATATTGAATGGAGCGAGAATAGTTATAAGAATAAATATGAATTTCTAAATAGATTCCATGAATTTAAGTATTGGGACTATATTGAGATTTTTCAAATTAGCATAATATTATTTAAGTCTGATAAAGAGAAATTTGAAAAGTTAGTAATGCAAGATAAAAACAAATTACTTTTACTAAATATGGTATCGGGTCATATGAATGTAGAACCTTCAGGAGAATTGATAGATTATTTATTAAATGATAAAGATGAATTGAATCAGAATATTGGATTTACTTTTTTAACTAGACATTTGGATTACTGTTTTAGTAGGATAGAACAATTTAATAACAGCAAAAAAATGGGTATAAGGTCATCAAAACAAGAAATCCAAGAAATAAAAAAGAATATAGAATCGTATATACAGTATTTAGAAGAAAAATTATTAAAATGTGATAAAAAAACAAAGGTATCACTGATAGTTAATTATATTTTAATAAATAATCGCTATCCAAAGGTTTTTGCATATTGGTTAATGGATGTTGAACTTCAAGGGGAATTTATAATTGAAATTAATAAAAGTAAGAAATTAAGAACGTTAAAAGAAATATATACATTACTATTTATTATATCTAAGACAAAAATAAGAGTATTAGATAGAAAAAAAGTATCTAGGGTTCAACTATATGAATCTATTAATAATGTTATAATTGGATTTATACAAGAAGGGAATGGAATATATAAGTGGGAAAGAGAAGAACAAGAAATCTTCTTGCTCATAGTTGGATTACTACCAGTAAGGCAGAAAAAGAAACTGAAAAATTTTCTTATTAAGAAAAGAGATAAATTGATGACTTCCAAAATAGATGAATTAATCCGTTTTAAAATTTATTTAGAAGATAAAAGAAAAAAGGATATAATTGATGGTATGTTAGCAGAAATTTAAATATTCAATGAAGTATTTAAAAAACATAGTAGCGTAAAGAAGGGTCTGATGTATAGTTAATAAATGTATATTATGCATCAGACTTTCTATCTTAATTAGTTACAATTAAGACAACAGGGATTTTAACATTAATGGCAATGTTAGGACTTGCAGTACCTGTAAATAATGGATTAACTCTTTCTATATTTAATAAAGTATTTGCTGATATTGGAGACGAACAAAGTATTGAACAAAGTTTATCAACCTTTTCATCACATATGGTGAATATAGTAGACAAAATCAGCTTCTATGAAGGATGCTGAAAGAGCAAGAAGAGAACTTGGTTCTAAGCTTGACGAGGCTTCAAAGAACAAAATAGGAACATCTACACTAAAGGTAGGGATGCAAGCAGTTAAAAGTGTAATGCTTGGTGATGAAGTATATGTATCAACTGTAGGACAAAAGGGAATTGTTATGAGTTTACCTGATAGTAAGGGAATGATTCAAGTTCAAGTAGGTGTTATGAAAATGACAGTTGCTGTAAAGAATCTAGAAGTAGACACAGCGACTAAGAAGCAAACTAAAAAACAGGTGTAGCCAATATGGTGAAAACTAAGGCTAATAAAACAAATTCTTCAATGGACCTTAGAGGATACATGGTAGATGAGGCTATATATGAAATAGATAAATATCTTGATGATGCATTCCTTGCGGGGTATGATGCAGTTCAGATAATACATGGTAAAGGAACAGGGGCCCTTAGAAAGGGAGTGCAAGAACACTTAAAGAGATACCACTATGTAAAATCAATGAGAAGAGGTGGTTTTGATGAAGGTGGAGCTGGAGTTACTGTTGTAGAGATAAAAAAATAAATATAAAATTAATACGAAAGTAGGAGGGATACAAATGGATAAAAGTATAATAAACATAGTAGATGACATGATAAGCAAAATAGAAACAATAGAAAAGGACCTAGAAAACATAAAGAATAATGTAAAAGGTGAGGATTCAGCAGTTCATAGCACAGTAAGTAGTATAGAAGAGAAGTTGAAGAAAATTGAATAAATTGCAAAGCTTATAGAAGAATCATCAAAGTAAAAAGTTTAGCTACTAATAAGGAAATTTATTAGTAGCCTTTTTGTCTTTAGAAAACCACCTGCTATGCAGGTGAGTTCTGAAAAGCTTAAGCGATGAACAAAAAAAGACCTTCATTTGTTAAAATAGATATTGGTTTCGCCGACCAAATCTAAACAAATGGAGGTATTAAATGAATAATAATAGTTTATAACATACAAAATGGAATTGTAAGTATCACATAGTGTTTGCTCCAAAGTATAGAAGGAAAGAAATATATGGACAAAAGAAAGTAGAAATAGGAAAAATACTTAGACAGTTATGCGAGTGGAAAAATGTAGAGATTATAGAAGCTACAGCGTGTATAGATCATATACATATGTTGGTAGCCATACCACCTAAAATGAGTGTATCAGGATTTGTAGGATTTTTAAAAGGGAAAAGTAGTTTGATGATATTTGAGAGATTTGCAAATCTAAAATATAAATATGGTAATAGACATTTTGGTGTAGGGGATTTTATGTTGATACAGTAGGAAGAAATAAAAAAGCAATAGAAGAATATATAAAGAATCAGCAAAATGAAGATATGATTTAAGATCAAATTAGTATAAAAGAATATACAGACGCTTTTAAGGGTAGCAAGTAACAATAGTTGTGCCTGAGGAAACAAAAAAGCGCCTTAAGGCGCAATGCTAGTAAAATATTCTTATAGGATTTAAGAAATACCACCAACTAAGCTGGTGGATTATTATTATAAGAAAAATATTAAAATGCTATAAAGTAAATTTAAAGGGGTGCGATAATCATAGTAAGAAGTTAAGATAACTTCAAATAAAACATGTATCCTGTGCAGGGAAGCACATAAAGGGATAAAACAGGGAGGTAACAAATTATGATTATTAATCACAATATGAACGCTATGAATGCTCATAGAAATATGAGTATAAACAATGGAAATTCAGCTAAGTCAATGGAAAAGCTAAGCTCAGGTCTTAGAATAAATAAAGCTGGAGATGACGCAGCAGGACTTGCTATCTCAGAAAAGATGAGAGGACAAATCAGAGGTCTTGATCAAGCATCAAGAAATTCTCAAGATGGTATATCACTTATTCAAACAGCAGAAGGAGCACTTCAAGAAACACACTCAATTCTTCAAAGAATGAGAGAATTAGCTGTACAAGGAGCTAATGATACTAATGTTGGAGAAGATAGAGACCAAATAGGTAAGGAAGTTGCACAACTACAAGCAGAAATAGATAGAATAGCAAATAATACAGAATTCAATACTAAGAAACTGCTTAATACAGCATCAAGTGCTGGAACAATTACATTCCAAGTTGGAGCGAATAAGGATCAAACTATAACACTAGACATAGGAAAGATGACTGCTGCATCACTAGGAGTTTCAACAACATCAGTTGTAATTAGTAACGCTACTACTTCAACAACTATATCAAAGGCAGTATCAACAATAAATAATGCTATAAATAAGGTATCATCAGAAAGAGCAAAACTTGGTGCTTACCAAAATAGATTAGAGCATACAATAGCTAATCTAGATACTTCATCAGAAAATTTACAAGCATCAGAATCAAGAATTAGGGATGTAGATATGGCAAAGGAAATGATGAACTTCTCAAAGAATAATATTCTTAACCAAGCTGCACAAGCTATGCTTGCTCAAGCAAATCAACAGCCACAAGCAGTTCTTCAATTATTAAGATAATTAAAGGGGTTTTTACCCCTTTTTTTAAATTAAACTAAAATAAATAGTGGAATTTAATAAGTAATAGTTTAACTTAAAAAGAGGTGAATATAATGATTAGTATTTGTATGATGGTAAAAAATGAGGAAAATAATCTTAGAAGGTGCTTAGATTCAATTAAGATATTACTAGATAAGGGTATTGCAGAACTTATAGTTGTAGATACAGGATCAGAGGATAAAACAGTTAAAATAGCAAGAGAATATACAGAAAAATTATACTACCATGAATGGAATTATAATTTTTCTGAAATGAGGAATATATCTATCTCATATGCTAAAGGGAATTGGATATTTATATTAGATGCAGATGAGGAAGTTGAAAATACATTAGATTTAATTAGTGCCTTTGAAAGTAAAAATATAGAATATTATAATACAATAAATTTATCAGTGAAAAATTTAGATAGCTTAAGTAACCAACATAAGTATAATGTTTTATCTTCTCCAAGACTATTCAGAAATGATGGTTCCTTTAGATATGAGGGTGCAGTCCATAATCAACCAATCTATAAAGAACCTTGCTTTAATATAGATGTAAATATAGTTCACTATGGTTATGTTTCTAATGATAAGGAGCTAATGAAGAAGAAATTTGAAAGAACATCAGATTTGTTATTAAGAGAACTAAAGAAAGATCCTAATAATATTTATTATATATATCAACTAGGTGTAAGTTATGATATGTATAATAAGAAGAAAGAGGCTTTAGATTATTTTGAGAAAGCATATCTTAAACTGAAAAGTAAATCGAGTCAAGAAAGAAAAAATTATCTCGCACTTTTTCAATCATACGCCTCAAGTTTATATTCTGATAAACAATATGATAAATGTATTAATGTTTGTAATGAGGGATTAAAACTTGAAAAAGATTTTATAGATTTTTACTATCTAATAGCTAATTCATATTCAAATATAGGGAATAAAGAAAAAAGTTTTGAAGCATTTAAGAAATATATTGAAATTTATAGAAGATATAAAAACCTTCCAATATATAGAGACCCTTCGGTAATAACTTATCATATAGATGATATAGCAAAATCTATAGCAAGTTATAATGTTTCTACATACTATTATGGATTAGAGGAATATAATAAATCTTATATATATTACAAAGATATTGTAACTATAGATTTAAAAATAGCATTATCAGCTAAGTTGTTAATAAAAATGAAAAAATATGATGAGATAGTTGAGTATATAAATAACTTAGATAAAAAAGAAGATATATATAAATATTTAAATGTGCTAGAAGGAAATATAAATTCACAAGAAAATATAAATGATGTTTATAGTAAGTTATCTTTAATTAAAGGAACTTATGGAGATTATTGTCTCATAAAGTGCAAAGATTTTATTGATGAAGGTGAAGTAGTACAATTTTTTCACAAAAATGATTGTAACTTTTTGGATATATATTATTTTGATTTATTACTACATATAAAAAAATCTTCTAGCATTGTAAATATAATTAGAGAATTAGCTCAAGGAAAACAAATGCAAGTAGTTAATAGTTTAATTAACAAAGATGAAGAGTTTTTTTATAAGATTATAAAGTTATGTGAAGAAGTTAATATAGAGAAATTGACTTTAAGTGAAATTACTGTATTCAAGAATATGACGAGAATAATCATTATTAATTTATTGAATAAAGATGAAAAGATAGTTTTTAAGAAATCCTTATTCAATAAATATTTAGATATAGGTATAATTTATATGAAAAGTATTTATAATTTTGAGAATATTTATAGGATTATTAATGTTTTAAGTAGTGAAGAGAAGTTCTTGTATTATTTATATAGAGCAAAGTTGTATAGTAAGCTAGATAAAAAGGAGTGCATTGACAATATAAAAAAGGCTCTTGAGGTAGAAAAAGCATTTGCAAAGTGTATAAATGTATATAAAGAAAATTTAATTAAAGAAGCAGTTGATGTATTTAAGAATAAGGAAATAGATGAGTATTTAAGTGTAGTAAAGAATAATGTGCTTAATCTTGTTAATTTAGGGGAATTAGATTCTGCCTTGAATATAATAGGGGAACTAAAAGCAATTGTAAAATGTGATGAAAGCATCTTTAACATGGAAGCGATGATTTATATAATGAAAGAAGAATATTTTCTAGCTGAAAGTTCCATTAGAAAAGGAATTGAATTGTATCCCAAAAGTTTTGATTTATATTATAATTTAGCTTATATGTATGAGAAAATTGGTTTTTATAATAAAGCTGTAGATATATATAAAATAGCACGAGAAATATGTGCTAGTGATGATAATAGAATTGAGTTAGATAATATTATACTTATGTTGGAAATTAACTCGCTTCAAAATTAACTGAAAGCATATGAAATAAGCACTTGGAAGAAGGGATAAAGTGGATAAAAAAATAGAGTCACTTAAAAAGCGAGTAAGTGAAAGTGTACAGTTCCTTATCGCTGATAATAAATTAGATGAAGCAATAAGTTTAATAAATGGGTATTTTAAAATAAACTCTGGGGATATAGAAATATATTCCATGAAAGCTGTTGTTTTAATTATGCAAGGAGATTTAGAAGCCGCGGAAGAGATAATTAATGATGGGCTAAAAATAGACGATAATAATTTTGATTTACTATATAATCTTGCATATGTTTATGAGCAAAAAGAGGAGTATAGTAAAGCAATAATATATTATAAAAGAGCAAGAAAGCTTAAATATTATGAATCAACAATGAAACATGAGATTGATAAGATTATTGAAAATATTTTGATTAATAATAGAGAGAGAATAGAAGAAGAATGTAAAACAAATGAAATATATAGATATCTAAATAAAGTTAACAATGTATTGTTTATAGATTTTAATTTAACAAAAAAAGTAAATGATTTAGGAAAAAGTTTAGACGAGTATGGAATAAACATTGACTTAGCATATAGTGGAACAAGTCCAGATAGTAACTTTAGTAATAAAGAGCTTATATATAGAAAAACACTAGGTATAACTAATGTAGATGATTTAATAGAGTATGTAAATTATTACTGCTATGATATTGTTCATATTTTCAATGCAACTCAAGATATTAATAAGTATTTAAAGGAAAAATGTGATGTTCAGGTAATCTCTAATGACGATTTTCTAATGAATAAGATAGAAGTTATTTTGAAAAGTTATTCAGAATCAATAAAACATAAAAAATATAAATTGAATAATGAAAATGGTGAAGATCTTACAATTTTAATACCAACTTATAATAGACCAGAGGTTTTTAAAAGAACTTTGAGTTTTTTTAATAGTTTTAAAAATTGTAAACCTTACATAATCGTTTTAGATTCTAGTTCAGATGTAAATAAAAAAGTTAATGAAAGTACAGTTTTAAATTATAATAATAAAAAAATATCATATTACGCATTCGATGATTCTATTGAGTGCGATTTTAAAATAAACTTTGGATTTGAAATTATAAAAACTCCATATACAGCTATTTGTGCAGATGACGATATTTTAACTGAAGAAGGGATAATTAAGTCTTTAGAATTATTAAAAGAAGATAATTCACTATTTTCGGTAAAAGGTAAAAATTTGTATTTTTCTGGTGAAATTTCTAAATTAAAAGAGTATGACTTTTTTGAAGGTCTAATGCAGGAAAATTTAGTAGATAGAATGCACTCCTATGTTAAGGGATTTGTATGTACTTTAACTTATCAAGTTTTTAGAACTTATCAAATAAAAAAGATATATTCATTTATCAAAAGTAATTTTGATAAAGTACCTATAGATGGTGTTTTTGCAGAATATTGCTTTTACTTTTTAGAGGTGATAACTGGAAAGATAAGAAAGATGAATATAGATTTGAATATAAGAGATAAAGGGATTCAAAGAGAGTATTATGTAAAAAACTTTCCGGAGACTGTAGTGGAAGGGAGTTTCAATAAAAATTATTCTATGCTTTGCGACTTTTTATGTAACTATTGTGAAGAGATTGGAGCGAATAGTAATGCACTCAAACAGAACATGGATAACATTTTTAGTGATTTTCTTATAAACTTTATTAGCGTACCTAAAGAATATATTATTATAAAAGATAATAAGTTTGATTTAGTTCAACTTGAAATTGGTATGAGAAAAAGTTGGGTATGGCCTAGGAACTTATAAACATAATTAATCTATATGCTTTATTGCGTAATTATGATATTTAAAAATTTAAAGATAGGGTTGATTATATGCTAAACATACTTCATATAACACCTCACATGGGTGGTGGAGTTGGAAATGTTATATCACGTTTAGCTACATATTGTGATGAGCGTATTAATAATATTATTGTTTTAATAGAAGAACCAATAAAATATAATTTTATTGATAAATTAAAAGAAATAGAAGAAAAGGTCTTAATTTGTCCCGACAAAACAACTCTTGAAAAAGCAATAATAGAAAGTGATTTAATAATAGTTCATTGGTGGCATCATCCTAAGATTTCTAAATTCTTATATGAATTACCACAAATACCACTTAGACTAATGATTTGGACACACATTTCAAATTTAACGGTGCCAGCTTTAAATTCTAACATGTTAGTTGAGGCTACAAGAGTGTTATTTACTACTGAAGCTTCCTATAAAGCCGATGTATTTAAGAGTGTTCCTAATTATATATTAAAGAAAAAAACAGGTGTGGTTTATGGATGTGGTGGATTTGATGATTTTCCTAGAATAGACCATAGAGAACATGAAGAATTTAATATTGGTTATTTAGGACTGGTTGATTTTTCTAAAATGCATCCAGATTTTGTGGAGTTTTGTAAACAAGTAAATATTCCAGAAGCAAAATTTATTCTAGTTGGAGATGCACCAGCTAAACAATGTATAAGTGAAAAAATTAAAGAGAAAAGAATTAAAAATCAATTTATATATACCGATTATGTAGAAGATGTTAAGCCTATTTTATCCCAATTTGATGTGTTCGGATATCCTTTAATGCCATATCATACATGTACTACAGAAAATGCAATTTTAGAAGCGATGGCAGCTGAAGTAACACCTGTATTATTAAAACAATTAACAGAAAATTATATTGTAGAAGATGGTAAGACAGGATTTCTAGTATCAAGTAAAGAGGAATATGGAAGGGTTATGAGATACCTATACAATAATCCTGATATCAGGCAAAAAGTTGGTGAAAGTGCAAGAGAGTATGTTATAAAAAAACATACATTAAAAAAATTCTTAGATAGTTTTTATGAAAATTGTGAAATAGCAATGAATTGTTCTAAAAAAATAATAAATTTCAAAAAGATTATAGGTGAAACTCCAGCAGAATGGTTTTTATCTTGTTTAGGTAAAGATTATGATTTATTTAAACAAAGTTTTGCCCTAGGATATAATAATCAAACTCAGAATATTAAAAAAGCATTTTCATCTATAAGCCCATTGCTAAAGCAACAAAATAAGTCGTCATTATTTCACTATCAAAGAGAATTCAAAGATGATACTATGCTCAATGTTTGGGCAAATATAAATAATAAATTCTAGGAGTGATAACTTGAATAGTAATTATATTAATGAAATTAGTAATTTATTAAATAATGTTCAAAATGAAATGAAACTCGAAAAATTATTAAAATACATTATGAATTCTCATGTATATGTGTATGGTGCAGGAAATGCAGGGGAAATGACATATACACTTTTGAAAAAAGCAAATATAGACATTGAAGGTTTTATTGATAAAAGATCAGAGAAATTAATTAAATATATGAATAAGCCAGTTTGTAAAATTGAAGAGATGAATAATAAAATAATTGAGAAAGAAAATATATTAATTATAATCGCATTTATATGCAGCTATGATGAATTGAAAACGTTAAAAGATGACTTGGGTAAGTATGGATATAAAAAAATATTTTATTATCATGATATTTATAACTTAGTGATTACAAAAGAATTTATGAGTTTAGATTTAAAAGATGATAAAAATATAAAATCATTTAATAATGAAAAAGAAGATGTTACAAAAGTTGCTAGTTTTTTTTATGATGATGAGAGTAGAAAAGTATATTTTAATTTTTTGAATGCTATTACTAATTGTAATCCAGATTTGTTTTCTAAACCAACAGAGGAAGAACAATACTTTGTTAGAGACATACCATTTGCAAAAGGATACTCAAGATTTATTGATTGCGGAGCTTTTGATGGCGATACTGCAATGAGTTTAAAAGCAAATAAAGGTATTATAGAAAAAATAGCATTATTTGAACCAGATAATAATAATTTTCATAAATTAAGAATTAATTTAAATAAATCACGTGTAGCGAAAGAAGAAATTCTCTTCCCTTGTGGAGTTTGGAAAACAACAGAAATTTTACAGTTTGAATCGGGAAATCAAACAACAAGTTCAATTTCAGACAATGGGGGGAGCTTTATTCAATGCATTGCATTAGATGAAGTTCTAAGAGACTTTAAACCAACTTTTATAAAGATGGATATTGAAGGAGCAGAGTATGAGGCCTTATTAGGAGCAGAAAATATGATAAAGCAATACACCCCAGATCTTGCTATAAGTGTTTATCATAGAGTGGAGCACATGTGGAATATACCGCTTCTTATAAGACAATTTAATTCTAATTATAAATTTTATTTAAGATCTCATGCTATTCATGGCATGGAAACAATATTATATGCGGTATGTGAAGAAAGAAAACAAATGTATTAATGTAAAGGAAGGAAATTTATTTAATGAAAGCTCAAATTAAACCAAGTTATGATACAAAGCGTAAGTTGCTTGCAGATATAATTCCTTTAAGTGAACCATTTACTATTTTTATAGAACCAACTCGTTATTGTAATTTTAAATGCTTTTACTGTTTACATAGTACAAGAGGAGAGAATGATGGAGAATTAGCTAAAACTAATTATGAGTTAAAAAATATGGATTTTTTAACATATGAAAATATTTTGGAAAATATAAAAGAATTCCCAGTGAAACTTAAGAGGATAGTATTTTCAGGATTAGGGGAACCCCTAATGAATCCAGATTTACCTAAAATGATAGCAAAGGCAAAACAATTAAATATAGCAGAAAGATTAGATATTTTAACAAATGCTTCATTATTAACTCCTGAGATTTCAGATGCACTAATAGAAGCAGGAACTACTAGAATACAGGTTTCTTTGCAAGGATTAAATTCTGAAAAATACAAAGAAGTTTCTAATGTTGATGTAGATTTTGAAAAAATTTATGAAAACCTTACTTATTTGTATAAAAATAAGGGAGAATGTTCAATTTTTATTAAAATAATTGACTCTTTATTAGAAAGTAAAGAAGATGAAGAAAAATTTTATAATTTATTTGGGAATATTTGTGATGAAATATTTATTGAACATTTAATAACTCTTCAACAACAAATGGGAAATCATAATGGGAAAGCAGACAATTCTCGTAACCTTAATAATGAAAAGGTTGTATATAGAAATGTATGTCCTGTAATATTTTATATGCTTCAGATTGATGTTGATGGTAATGTATTTCCTTGCCCAGTGGGAGGACTTCCTGAGACTTTTAGCATGGGAAATATAAAAGATGAAAAGTTAATACAAATATGGAATGGAAGTAAACGTAAGAATTTAATTAAGGGTCATTTAATGATGAATAGAAAAAAAATACCTGTATGTTCTACTTGTTATGCATGTGCTTGTGTTCTTGATGAAAATGAATATCTTGATGACAAAGCTGTAGAATTATTAAATCTATTTAATTAATGGTATAAGGAAGGTGAGAAATTATGGCATCTGAAATAAAGCCTATTTGTGGACTTGATAGAACAAAACTTTCAGAAGTTGTTCCACTAAAAACACCATTTACTCTATTTGTATTTCCAACTACATTTTGTAATTTTAAATGTAATTATTGTGGACATTCTTTAGGTTTTGAAAAGATGAAAGAAAAGTATAATTTTCAACCAGAAACTATGAGTTTGGAAACATATAAACGCATTATAGAGCAAGTTAAAGAATTTCCAAATAAATTAAAAATGTTATCTTTAACTGGACATGGAGAGCCTTTAATAAATAAAAATTTGCCTGAAATGATTAAAATAGCAAAAGAAGCTAATATAGCTGAAAGAGTTGAAATTATAACTAATGCATCATTGCTCACTGAAGAAATTGCAAAAGATTTAATTGATGCAGGATTAGATACTATAAGAATATCTCTTCAAGGAGTTTCATCTGATAAATATAAACAAGTATGTGATTATAATTTGGATTTTGAGGAATTTATATCTAACATAAAATATTTTTATGAAAATAAAAAGCAGTGCAATGTATATGTAAAGATTATGGATATAGCACTTGAAAAAGAGGAAGAAAAGAGATTCTATAATCTGTTTTCAGATATAAGTGATAGAATGTATATAGAACAATGTAGGCCTGTTTATGATGGAGTAAAATATTCAGATAAAGCATTGATAGTTGCTGATAGATATGGAAGGGTTCATGAAAAAAGAGAAGTATGTCCGTTACCATTCTTTATGTTGGGGATATTTCCTAATGGTGATGTAGAACCTTGCGATACAATTTATAAGCCAGTTATATTAGGAAATGTACAGCAAGATACCCTATTAAGTATGTGGAATGGAGAAAAACTTAAAGATTTTCAAACACTACAATTAAAAAAGAAAAGATGTAATAACAATAGATGTTCAGTATGCTGTGCACCAGATGACGTTGCTCATCCAGAAGATAACTTAGATGATGAGACTAAGAAGATTATAAGTAGATTAAAATGTAGCTACTAAATAAAAGGAATGATATTATGAATAGTAAAATTATAAATGGTATTACGCCAGGTGGTAAACGTACAGTTCTAGCTGAAGTGTTACCCCTTAATACTCCTTTTTTGGTTCAAATATTCCCTGTTTATAATTGTAATTTTAGATGTAATTATTGTTTACATGCTTTACCAAGAAACAAACATGGATACATATCTGATAAAGTTTTTATGGATATAAATATGTATAAAAAATGTATAGACGATATGAGTAATTTTAAAAATAAACTTAAAATGCTCAGATTTGCAGGTATAGGTGAACCATTATTACATAAAGAGATTAGTGAAATGATAAGATATGCAAAGAGAAAAAATGTTGCGGATAGTACTGATATAGTAACAAATGGAGCCTTGCTTAATCCAGATTTATCACTTTCCCTTATAGATGCAGGACTTGATAAATTAAGGATATCTATACAAGGGGTTTCTGCAGAAAGTTATAGTAGTGTTTCGAATGTTAAAATAAATTTTGATAAACTTGTAGAAAATATAAAATTCTTTTATGAAAATAGAGGAAGAACTAATGTTTATATAAAGATAATAGATTGTGCTTTTAATAATGAAACTGAGGAACAAAAATTCTTTGATATATTTGGAGGTATATGCGATACCATTGCTATAGAACATTTAACTCCGACAGTAAAAGAAATTAATTATGAAAAGCTTTCAAAGGGTAAAAAACTAGATATGACACAAAGTGGAAACTCCATAATGGATAGTAATATTTGCCCGCAACCTTTTTATATGATGCAAGTAAATCCAGATGGAGCTGTTGTACCTTGTTGCTCTATGACGTATCCTAAAACATTAGGGAATGTTACAGAACAATGCATTGAAAGTATTTGGAATGATGATGAATTTAATAATTTTAGAAGGCAATTGCTTAATGGGGTACAAGAAGCTGGTAGTACATGTTCTCAATGTTCTTTATATAAATATGGACTTTTTAAAGAGGATACGTTAGATGAATATGCAGAAAATCTAAAAAAATTATATTAAAGTACACATTAAAAATAAAACTGGAAGTGATTTAAATGTATAAAATAAATAAGACAAATATTGAGGGACCTATTGAAATTATACCAAATATATTTACAGATCACAGAGGAGTATCTATAAAACCATTTCATAGTGATACTTTTAAGCGTTTAGGATTAGAATATGATTTTAATGAAGATTTAATGGTAACATCTAATAAAGGTGTTTTAAGAGGGTTGCATTTACAAAAACCTCCTTATGAACAAGCAAAGCTTATTTATTGTGTCAAAGGAAGTATTTTTGATGTTGCAGTTGATGTTAGAAAAGAATCATTAACTTATGGACAATATGCTTGTTTTTATATAGATGCTAAAAAGCATAATATAGTATATATTCCAGCTGGATTTGCTCATGGTTATTTAGTAATAGAAGATGATACTACTGTTATTTATAAAATGTCATCTATATACTCACCTAGTCATGAAGATGGTATAAGATGGGATTCAATCAATATACCTTGGCCAATTAAAGAACCTATTTTATCTGAAAAAGATAATAAGTTACCACCATTCAATAGTTTTATTAGTGAATTTTAGAATACATTAAGAGGAGATGATTTTGTGAAAGTAGTTATCTTAGCTGGAGGATATGGAACACGTATAAGTGAAGAATCACATTTAAAGCCAAAACCTATGATTGAAATAGGAGAAAGACCTATTTTATGGCATATTATGAAGCTTTATTCTCATTATAACTTTAATGATTTTGTTATTTGTTTAGGTTATAAGGGGTATGTAATAAAAGAATATTTTGCACAATATTTTTTGCATGGTTCAGATGTTACATTTGATTTAGCTAAAAATAAAATGGCAATTCATTCTAGTGAAGAAGTGGAACCTTGGAAGGTTACATTAGCTAATACAGGAATTGATACTTTAACAGGCGGAAGAATAAAAAGGATAAAGAAATATATAGGTGATGAGACTTTTATGCTTACTTATGGTGATGGAGTATCAAATGTAAATATTGAGGAATTATTAGCTTTTCATAAATCTCATGGCAAGCTTGCTACAGTTACAGCTGTTCAACCAAGTGGAAGATATGGTGTATTAGGACTTAATGATGACGCTAGTGTTTTGGAGTTTATTGAAAAACCAAAAACACTTGATGCTTGGATTAATGGAGGTTTCTTTGTTCTCGAACCAGAAGTATTTGATTATATTGAAGGTGATAGTACAGCCTTTGAAGGAGAGCCTTTAAGCAATCTAGCTAAGGATAATCAAATTGTTGCTTATAAGCATCCAGGGTTTTGGAAATGCATGGATACCCAAAGAGATAAGTATGTTCTTGAAAATATGTGGAATAGTGGGCAAGTACCGTGGAAAGTATGGAAATAACTTTTTAATAAATGGAGATAGGTAGTGATATTTTGAAAAAAGTTTTAATAATAGGAGCATCAGGATTTTTAGGTAGAGAGTTGTACAAGACAATTGAATTAGATACAACCTATAAAGTTTATGGTACATATTCAAAAGGAAAAATAGAAAATTTGGAGCATTTAGATGTATCAGACTTAGAAAGTATTAATAATGTCTTTTCAAAAATACAACCTAATATTGTAATAATAACAGCTGCCTTAACAAATGTAGAATATTGTGAAAGAAATAGAGAAGAAACTTACAGGATAAATGTTTTAGGAATTGAAAATATAGTTAAGGAGTGCAAAAAATATAACTGTAGGATTATATATATTTCTACAGAATATGTATTTGACGGAATAAATGGACCTTATGATGAAATAGCAGAAGTCAATCCTATAAATTATTATGGAGAAACTAAGCTTTTAGGCGAAAAAATAATACTGAAAGAAACAGAGGAATATTTAATTATAAGAACCACAGTGGTATACGGTTGGGATTTACAGTCTAAAAATTTTATAATGCAGTTAATAAAAAGTCTTAGTGAAAATAAATCTATGAAAGTACCTGTTGATCAAATAAGTAGTCCTACTTACTGTCCTAATTTAGCAGAGATGATTAAAGAATGTTGTGATAAAAACATTAAGGGTGTATTTAATATAGTTGGAAGTGAAATTATGGATAGGTATACTTTTGCAATTAAGGCAGCAGACACTATAGGCTTAAATAAAGAGTTATTAATACCTATAAAAACGGAATTGTTAGGACAAGTTGCTAATAGACCACTCAATGCAGGGCTAAAAGTAGAAAAAGTATTAGAAACATTACAAACTAAACCTATTAGTGTGGGGAATGGACTGAAAGAAGTTCGAAAGCATTACATAGAATATAAGAAGAGACCTCTAGAGGAGGCTATTTATGAGTAATTTATTTAATAATATTTATCAAGGTAAGAGAGTGCTTATAACAGGACATACAGGGTTTAAAGGGGCATGGCTATCATTATGGCTTCAAAAACTTGGCGCTAAAGTTATAGGATATGCGTTAGAACCTCCTACAGAGCCTTCTCTTTTTAAAATATGTAAGTTAGAAGAAAAAATCACGAGTATAATTGGTGACATAAGAGATGAAGGAAAATTAAGACAGGTTTTTAAAGAATATAAGCCAGATATAGTTTTTCACTTGGCAGCACAGCCTCTTGTAAGGTTTTCCTATAGAGAGCCGAAGGAAACTTATGAAATAAATATAATGGGAACAGTAAATGTGCTTGAAGTAGCTAAAAATACAGATAGTGTAAAGTCAGTTATAATCATTACTACAGATAAATGTTATGAAAATAAAGAATGGGCTTATGGATATAGAGAAACTGATTCAATGGGAGGTTATGATCCATATAGTTGCAGTAAAAGCTGTGTTGAACTTATAGTTTCTTCTTATAGAAATAGCTTTTTCAATGAAAGAGGAATAGCCTTATCATCAGTAAGAGCAGGAAATGTAATTGGTGGTGGAGATTGGGCAGAGGATAGATTGATTCCTGACTTTGTAAGGTCTATTATAGAAAATAAATCAATATTTATAAGAAATCCATTAGCAATAAGACCTTGGCAACATGTATTAGAACCTTTATCAGGATATTTATGGCTTGGAGCATTAATGCTTGAAGATAAATATAAATATAATAGTGGATGGAATTTTGGACCTAAAGATTCTGATATTTTAAACGTAGAAAAGATATTGGAATTGGCTATAGAAAGTTGGGGGAAAGGTAGTATTGAAGTGGATAAATCAGAACAACCTCATGAAGCGAATTTTTTAAAGCTTGATATAAGTAAGGTGGCATCATACTTAAAGTGGTATCCAGTATATGATATTAATAAATCTATACATAAAACAATACAGTGGTATAAAACATACTATGAAAATAAAAATGAAGATATATATGAATATACTTTAAAACAAATACAACATTATGAGAAAGAAGCGCAAATACAGAGTTTAATGTGGAGTGAATAAAATGATAAATTTTAATTTTAATTTGAATTCTGTAAAAACTGATATATTAAATAAATTAAAACTGTATAATTTAAATTATAAACTAAAGTAGCCTGAAATAGATATAAACCCTGTTTCAGGCCTTATTATTTTTAACTTATTTAAAAATTAATTGGAATGAAATTGTTTAAATGTTAAAAAGCTAAAATTAAAATATACTAAACTAGATTAAAAACATAGACGATAAAATCTAGTAAAGGTGGAATTAGATATTATAAAAGTATAAATAGGTATTATATAGAAGAGTATGATATAGTTATATAATCATAAATACAGAAGGGATTAATTATGCTAGTGGAAGATACAGATTATTTAAAACTATATAATCAATGGTTAGAAAGTGATTATATTAATTCAGATACTAAAACAGAACTTAGATTAATTAAAAAAAATGAGAGAGAAATAAATGATCGTTTCTATAAAAACCTTGAGTTTGGAACAGGTGGAATGCGAGGTATTATTGGTGCAGGCTTAAATAGAATGAATATTTATACTGTTAGAAAAGCTACACAAGGTTTAGCTAATTATTTAAATCAAATTAATAATAGGTATACTAATAGTGTAGTTATAGCTTATGACTCTAGAATTTATTCAGATGTTTTCGCTGAAGAAGTGTCAATGATTCTTGCTGGGAATGGTATAAGTGTGTATTTGTTTGAAGGGATTAGGACAACACCGGAACTTTCTTTTGCTGTAAGGTACCTAAAATGTTCAGCAGGGATTGTTATAACAGCTAGCCATAATCCATCTGAATACAATGGATATAAGGTATATGGTCCTGATGGAGGCCAGATAACTGACGTATATGCTGAGGGGATTATAAAATGTATTAATGATATAGATAATTTTGATAAAATAAAAAAAATAGATAAAAAACAGGCGATAGAAAAAAAACTTTTTAGGTTAATTGGTGAAGAAATTGATAGAGAATATGTTGATAGGGTTAAAAATCTTTCATTGAAACCAAAATTGTCTCAAAGTATTCTAGATTTTAGTGTAGTATATACACCATTACATGGTACTGGTTTAATGCCTATTAGTAGATGTCTAAAAGAATTAGGTTATAAAAATATTTATATTGTAGAGTCACAAGCTATACCTGATGGAAATTTTTCTACGGTTAAATCTCCAAATCCGGAAGAACATGAATCATTTGAATTAGGAATAGAATTAGCTGAGAAAGTTAATGCAGATATTTTATTAGGAACAGATCCTGATGCTGACCGTGTAGGGGTAGTGGTTAAAGATAATAAGGGTCAGTATAAAGTATTAACTGGAAATCAAGTAGGGGCTTTACTTATGCAATATATTCTTTCATCTCAAAAATTAATATCCGAGAAAGATGCTGTAATAAAGACAATAGTTACTTCAGACCTTGGTGCTAGAATTGCTGAGTCTTTTGGAGCAAGTATATTTAATACTTTAACAGGATTTAAATATATAGGAGAAAGAATAAAACAGTTTGAAGAAGAAAATTCATATAATTTTTTATTTGGATATGAGGAAAGTTATGGTTATTTATCAGGAACATTTGTAAGAGATAAAGATGCGGTTAGCTCTTCAATGCTTATTGTAGAAATGACAGCATTCTATAAATCACTAGGTAAAACTTTATATGATGTGTTACAAGATTTATATAAAAGTTATGGGTTCTACCGTGAGTGTTTGAAAACTTTTACATTTAAAGGGGTAGAGGGTCAGATAAAGATTAATAATATTATGGAAAAGGCTAGAGACTTTAAGTCTTTAAAACTCTTTATGAATGACATAGATTATATTGAAGATTATAGATTGCAAAAGAGAATTTACATAGAAAACGACGCGATGGAGGAAATACAGTTACCTAAGTCAAATGTAATTAAAGTATGTTTTATTAACGAGTCATGGATTGCTATTAGACCTTCTGGAACAGAACCAAAATTAAAAATATATTTTTCTGCAATTGGTTCTAGCAATAAGATAGCAGAAGAAATTTTAAATAAGTTAATAAAAAGGACTAATGAATTTCTTAAATTGATTTGAGAAGTTGTTATTAATAAATAATAAAATATAAGAACTTTACTTAAAATTATCTGAAGTTTTTATACTAAAGTCTAGTGAAAAGGGATGAAATGAGAATTATGGACATGGGAAAAATAGCTTTAGATTATTCACAAGTACTTAATTTCATAAATAACAAAGAATTAACTACCTTACAGGAAAAGATAAGGCTATGCCATAATATGTTGCATAATGGAACGGGGGAGGGTAGTGATTATTTGGGGTGGGTAGATTTACCTAATAATTATGAGGAAATTGAGTTTGATAAGGTTAAAGCTGTAGCACAAAAAATAAAAAAACAATCAGAGGTTTTAATAGTTGTAGGTATAGGAGGATCATATTTAGGTGCAAGAGCTGCAATAGAAATGTTAAATCATAATTTCTATAATGAGCTTCCGAGTGATAAGAGAAAAGGACCTAAAGTGTATTTTGCAGGCCATAATATTAGTTCGTATTATCTTAAAAATCTTCTGGATATTATAGAGGGACAGGATGTATCTATAAATGTAATATCAAAATCAGGTACAACTACGGAGCCTGCAATTGTATTTAGACTACTAAAAGAATATATGGAAAATAAATATGGTAAGAATGAAGCTAGTAAAAGGATATATGTAACTACGGATAAATGTAAAGGTGCATTGAAGAAACTAGCCAATAAAGAAGGGTATGAAAGCTTTGTAATTCCTAACGATGTTGGAGGAAGATATTCTGTGCTGACTCCTGTAGGATTGCTTCCTATGGCTGTAGCTGGGATAGATATAGATGAGGTTATGATAGGTGCTAAAGCTTCTATGGAGGATTTATCAACTGATGCACTTGATTTTAATGAAGCATATAAATATGCTGCTATAAGGAATACACTATACTCTAAGGGTAAAACAACAGAGGTAATGGTAAGTTATGAGCCTAATCTATTTTATTTTGGCGAATGGTATAAGCAGCTATTTGGAGAAAGTGAAGGAAAGGATGGAAAGGGCATATTTCCAACTACATTAAGTTTCACAACTGATTTACATTCAATGGGTCAATATATACAGGATGGTATAAAGAATATATTTGAAACTGTTTTAAATGTAGAAAAGCCTATAGACGAAATTCTAATTAAAAAAGATGCTAAAAATATAGATGGGTTAAACTATTTAAAAGGAAAAACATTGGGTTTTGTAAATAAGAAGTCTATGGAAGGTGCAATGTTAGCTCATGTAGATGGAGGAGTACCTAATTTAATTATTAATATTCCAGAGATTTCTCCATATTACCTAGGATATTTAATATATTTCTTTCAAAAAGCTTGTGGAATGAGTGGATACTTACTTGGAGTAAATCCATTTAATCAGCCAGGTGTAGAAGTATATAAAACAAATATGTTTAGATTGTTAGGTAAGCCGGGATATGAAGATATTCTTATAGAAGAAGTAGCTTCCACTAATTAATATTTATAAATTAAGAAACCAATTATTGTAAATTACTAAATGTACATGGCAAGTTAGCTTGTGTTTAATATAATGATTATTAGAATTATACAAATATTCTTAGGAAGTGATTTAGTGTTAGTAAATGATAATATAGTTATCAGTAAACAAACGGTGAAAAAAATTTTATTAGAATTAAACAATATAAATTTAATATGTGATGATAACCTTATAAAGGATAAAGTTGAAAATATAATTTCTCTTATAAAAAATTCATCAGATATAGATTGTGAAGTGTCAACTTTAACTAAAATTTATAACAAAATGCAGGAAATTAGAGAAGTTAATGAAGAATTACATGTTAGACTATATATGTTATATAGAAAGCTACAAGATGCTAAGATATCTGAGGATGAAGCACAGAGGACATATATAAAACTTATTAGAAATTTAGAATAGGGATTATATATTATGTTTAATGTTAAATATTTAAATATAATAAAACTATAAACAGGCATTGAGAGCTAATAGGGCTTTTGATGCTTATTTGTTTTTATATGATTTTATGTTAGTATAATCTGACAAACCGCTTTAAATGAAAAGGAGAGAATTATGCTAAAGGGAAATAAAACAATGCTAAGACCTATTGAACTAGAGGACTCAAGAATTCTTTCAACTTGGCTTAATGATAGAGAAACCAACAAAGGACTTGATATTATATACCCTCTTTCAAAGCGCTATGCAGATAGCTTTGTACTTGAAGCTGAAGATGAAAGAAAAAGGATATTTATGATAGATGATGAGGAATATAAACCTATAGGAATAGTTATTATAGATAAGATTAAGTGGGAATATAGACACTGTGAGATAGGAATTGCTATATACAAGAAAGAGAAAAGAGGGCAAGGGTACGGAAAAGATTCATTAAAGACATTACTTGACTTTATATTTAATGATATGAATATGAATCTTGTATACTTAAATGTTCTTGAAAATAATATTCCAGCTATAAATCTATATAAGTCACTTGGATTTACTCAGGAGGGCATCTTAAGGAATAGATATTATCAAGGTGGGAAGTATTATAACATTATATCTATGAGTTTAACTAGAGAGGAATTAGTGACTGTATTGTAACAGTTGCTATTTTATAATAATTATTATTTGTAGTTTATAAAGAAGTGGGAAGCGTACGTAATTTTGTTAACTTGTTTTATATTATGTAATATAGTGAATGAATTTTAAAAGAAATTATATATCTGTCCAAAGGTGAGAATAGTTTTTATCTATCTCGCCCTTTTTTATATATTTTTTTGTCAATTTGTTGTAGTTTCTTTAATATAATATAGTGTATAAATTATATAACAGATTATATAATTACTATAACAGAATGTTAAATCACTGTGAAATAGGCTTTTAAGGGTTGATACAGTAATACAAGAATAGTATAATAATAATCAAAGAAAGAGTTTAGGAGGAATTTAATTATGAGATTCCAACAATGGATAGGTTTTGAAAAGGGAATATGGTGTGATGAGGTTGATGTTAGAGACTTTATCCAAAAGAACTATGTTCCATATGAAGGTAATGAAGATTTTCTTCAAGGTCCAACTGAGAATACTAAGGTAGTATGGGATAGTGCTTTAGAACTTCTTAAGAAGGAACTTAAAGACGGAGTTGTAGATATAGATACTGAGACGGTTTCTGGTATAAATGCATATAAGCCAGGTTATATAGATAAAGAAAGAGAGTCTATAGTAGGTTTTCAAACAGATGCTCCTTTAAAGAGGGTTGTTAATCCTTGGGGAGGAATTAGAATGGCTGTTGGAGCTGCTAAGGCTTATGGATATGATGTAAGTGAAGAAATGGACGAGATTTTCTCAAAGTATAGAAAGACTCATAATCAAGGTGTCTTTGATGCTTATACTGATGAAATGAGACTTGCAAGAAAAGTAGGTATTATAACAGGACTTCCAGATGCCTATGGTAGAGGTAGAATTATAGGTGACTATAGAAGAATAGCTGTTTATGGTATTGATTTTCTTATAGAAAAGAAGATGGAAGATAAGAAGAAGTTAACAGGTCCTATGAGTGAAGAGCTTATAAGACTTCGTGAAGAAGTTTCAGAGCAAATAGTTGCACTTAACGAAATAAAGGAAATGGCACTTAGCTACGGATTTGATATATCAGCTCCTGCAAAGGATGCTAAGGAAGCTGTACAATGGGTATACTTCGGATATCTTGCAGCTATTAAGCAACAAAACGGTGCTGCTATGTCACTAGGAAGAGTATCTTCTTTCCTTGATGTATATATTAATAAGGATTTAAATGATGGGAAGATTACAGAATCTGAGGCGCAAGAATTGATTGATCAATTTGTAATTAAGCTAAGACTTGCAAGACACCTTAGAACTCCAGAATACAATGATTTATTCGCAGGTGATCCTACTTGGGTTACAGAGTCAATAGGTGGTATGTCTAGTGACGGAAGAACTCTTGTTACTAAAAGTAGCTTTAGATTCCTGCATACACTAGTGAATCTAGGTTCTGCACCAGAGCCTAATATGACAGTACTTTGGTCAACAAGTCTTCCAGAGGCTTTTAAGAAATATTGTGCAGAAATTTCAATTAAAACAGATTCAGTACAATATGAAAATGATGATGTAATGAGACCTAGTTACGGTGATGATTATGCTATTGCTTGCTGTGTTTCTCCTATGAGAGTTGGTAAGAGTATGCAGTTCTTTGGAGCAAGAGCGAATCTTGCAAAGGCTTTACTTTACTCTTTAAACGGTGGTATAGATGAAGTTAAGAACATGCAAGTAGGTCCTAAGACTACACTATCAAGTTCAGAGTATTTAAACTATGACGATGTTATGAAAAGCTACGACGAAACATTAAGATGGCTTGCAGAGCTTTATGTAAATACTATGAATGTTATTCACTATATGCATGACAAATACGCATATGAATCATCAATGATGGCTCTACATGATACTGATGTATATAGAATGATGGCATTTGGAATAGCTGGACTTTCAGTTGTTACTGACTCGCTAAGTGCTATTAAATATGCAAAGGTTAAACCAATTCGTGAAAATGGTATTGCAGTTGACTTTGAAATTGAAGGAGATTACCCAAGATATGGTAATGATGACGATAGAGCAGATAGTATTGCAATTGAAGTTGTAAATAAGTTTATGGATGAATTAAGACGCCATAAAACATATAGAGATTCAGATCATACTATGAGTGTTCTTACTATTACATCAAATGTTGTGTACGGTAAGAAAACAGGATCAACACCAGATGGAAGAAAGGCTGGAGAGCCATTTGCACCAGGGGCTAATCCAATGCATGGTAGAGACATGAGTGGAGCACTAGCATCACTTAACTCAGTTGCAAAAATACCATTCTGTAACTGTGAAGATGGTATATCAAATACCTTTACTATAGTTCCAGAGTCATTAGGACGCGAGATGGAAGAGAGAAAAACAAATTTAGTTGGCATACTAGATGGATATTTTCAACAAAGAGCACATCATCTAAATGTAAATGTTCTAAATAGAAAAACACTTGAGGATGCAGTAGAAAATCCAGAAAAATACCCAACACTAACTATTAGAGTTTCAGGATATGCTGTTAACTTTAGCAGACTATCAAAGGAACAACAACAGGAAGTTATCCTTAGAACTTTCCACGAAAGGGTGTAATGTAATGACAGTGGCAAGAATTCATTCTATAGAAACAATGGGACTTGTTGATGGACCAGGTATAAGATTTGTAGTTTTTATGCAAGGATGTAAGTTGAGATGTCTTTATTGCCACAACCCAGATACATGGAGTATGTCAGAGGGAGAAGAAATAAGTTCTATTGACCTTTTAAATAAGGTTAAAAGATATAAGATATATTTTAAGAATTCAGGGGGAGGAGTTACACTGTCTGGTGGAGATCCTCTTCTTCAACCTGAATTTGTTGAAGAGTTCTTTAGGATGTGTAAGGCTGAGGGGATTCATACATGCCTTGATACAGCAGGCTATGGACTTGGAAACTATGAAAATATATTAAAATACACAGATCTTGTTCTTCTGGATATTAAGCATATAGATGATAAAAAACATAAATGTCTTACAGGTCAGTCTATGGAGGAGTCAATAAAATTTATAGAAACTCTAAAAAATAGTAATACTAAGGTATGGATAAGACATGTTGTTGTAGAAGGATATACAGATAGTGCTGAGCACGTATTATCTCTTGCAAAGTATATAGATACTATTCCAAATGTAGAGAGAATAGACTTCCTTCCTTATCATACACATGGTGTAAACAAATATAAGGAGCTTGGTATAAATTATAGATTAGATGGTTTAAAGCCTTTCAAAGTAGAAAGACTAGAAGATTTAAAGAAGATACTTGAAGATAACATTAATGATAGTATACAAATTAATTAAAATAAAATAATCCAGTATCCTTAAAGAAAAAGGCATACAGAATCCCTTCTGTAACTCCCGTAAATTGCTTTTTTCTTTAAGGATACTAGTTTTTTGAAGATTTTTATATTTATCTATAAAATATAAGCAATAAGAGATATAATTAATAATATAATTTACTTATAAGAGGTATAGTGATTATTTGTAAGTCTTTTAGGAGGAATGATATGGATTATATTATTATTGGGGAAAGTTTATTAAAACTTCTACTTGCCTTAATTTTAGGTGGTCTAATTGGAGGAGAGCGTGAGCATAAAAGTAGGCCAGCTGGACTTAGAACTCATATGTTAGTATGTATAGGGGCAACTCTCATAGAAATAACTTCTATAAACTACTATCATGAATTTCGTGGAGGCTTTAATGTTGACCCTATGAGACTTGGGGCTCAAGTTATAAGTGGGATAGGTTTTTTAGGAGCGGGTACAATTATTAAAGAAGGTGCAAGTATTAGAGGGCTTACAACTGCAGCAAGTATATGGGTAGTGGGGTGTTTAGGTCTTACCATTGGTGCAGGGCTTTATATAGAGGCTATTCTTGGTACAGTATTTATGTATATTGCCCTTAAGTGCTTTAAATCCTTAGAAGGAAGAATTGCAAGAGGAAGAAGGATATATTGCTTAGAAATAGTTGCAGAAAATATACCAGGGAAAATAGGTGAGATAGGAACCCAGATGGGAAACTGTGGAGTAAGCATATTAAATGTTGATATGCGTGATGCTGATAGCTCCCATTTTACTATGGAACTTGTAGTGAAAAGTACTGGTAATATAAATCATAGTTTGATAGTTGAGAAGGTAGCATCACTACAAGGAGTTAAAGAAGTTAAATTTATTTAAATATAATATCTTGAAAATATATATGTTTATATGTTTAGGAAAGGAAGGATATTTTGAATTATAATACATACTTAAAAAGAGAAATTGAGAAAGCACTTTTTATAGAAATAGGAAGAGATGTTCCTTTGAACATAGGCTCTAGCGAAGTAGTCCTTAAAAAGGGGGAGTATCCAATACTTCCAAAGGATATGATAAAGATGGCTGAAGGTAATGAAAAAGGAAGTGGTGGGGGAATTCAACTTCCTGTTCTAATAGATGGAATGATTTATCTTGTAGGCTGTGATAAAGAATTTAAGTACTTTAAGTTATATAAAGAATTTTTGAAAAATGCTAAGGGAATGATTAGCTATATTATAAAGAATATAGAAGCTAATAAAGATTCAGATATGAAGTCATCACTTATTCATCTTAATACCCTTTGTGAAATTGAGCCTAAGAAAGAATACCTATACAATAGGGTAGTTCATCTTATGAATATGTTAGAAAAAACAAGTCTTGAGTTTTTAGAAGAAGAAATACTAAAAAGTTTAGAAAGACTTTCTGAAGAATATGAAGATTTTCCTATGCCATTTTATCACTTAGGTGAATATTATATAAATAAGGATATGGATAAGGCAAAAGTTTACCTTAGAAAGTGTTTAGATTATGATGAAACTAGATTAGATGCCGCGGATCTTTTAGATAGAATAAAAAGTGTTGAGGACTATGACTCTGCTATAGACTTAGTAAAGGAAGGTAGAGGAGAGGAAGCGCTTAAGACTCTATATAATATTACAGATAGCCAACCGGAGAATCTTGATGCTAAGTACTATCTGTGTGTTGCATTAAGACAAAGTAATCATAATCATAAGGCGCTTATGATGCTTAAGGAATTATCAGATAGTATAGAAAGACAAGAAGTTTATGCAGAAATAGCTTTGAACTTAGCTGCTCTTTCTGAATTTGAAGCCGCAATTGATTATTTTAGAAAGGCTCTAAAGATTATGCCTAATGATTCAGGGATTATATGTAATATAGGTGTTTGCCAACTAAATATTGGAGAAATAGATGAAGCAGAAAAAACATTTTCCCTTGCAAGTAGAATAAATAAAAATGATGAAATAGCACTTCAATGGTTAGATTACATTAAAAATTTACAATAAGATAAACAGAATTCTTAAATTAGAAGGAGTTTTAGCTCTAACTGATTTTTAGAAGTCGTTATACAGGAACCTAGCGCCGCTTAGCCATAACTTGCAAAAGTTATGGATTAGTGGCGGTTGGTTATCGGATAAAGCCATCCTAAAATATAGTAGTCTTTAGGATGGCTTATTTATTAATAGTATTTTTTAGGAGGAAGCAATGGACATAGAAAGATTATGTAATGAGTGGAAAACCTTCGATAAGGATACGGAAAATGAATTAGACTTTTTAAATTCAGAGGAAATAGAGGATAGGTTTTATAAGGAAATAAAATTTGGAACTGGGGGAATAAGAGGTAAGATAGGGGCAGGAACTAATAGAATTAACTATTATACTATAGCAAGAGCAACAAGGGGAGTGTCTAATTTTCTAATTAAAAATTTTGAGAAGCCATCTGTTGTAATAGCATATGATTCTAGAAAATTTTCCTTAGAGTTTTCACTTCTTTCTGCATATGTTTTTTCTTCTTATGGTATTAAAGTTAAAGTTTTTAAGGAGCCTACCCCAACCCCTATATTAAGTTATGCAGTTAGAAGATTAAATGCAAGTATAGGAATAGTAATAACTGCTAGTCATAATCCTAAGGAATATAATGGTTATAAGGTTTATGGTGAAGATGGTGGACAAATTATTAAGAAAGTATCAGATGAAATTTTCTCTGAAATATCAAAGCTCGATTATAAATTTGATATAAAATCCTTTAAAAATGTTATGTTGAATAATGAAGTTGATTTTCACTATGTTGATAACTTTGTATTAGATGAGTATATAGATAATGTTTATAAACTTTCACATAATAAAAGTTTAATAAGGAGGATGGGAGACAGGATAAAGGTAGTGTATACTCCACTGCATGGCACAGGAGGAGAGCCGATTAAAAGGGTATTTGATAAGCTTGGATTTAGCAATTTATACTTTGTTAAGTCCCAAAGATATCCAGATGGAAATTTCCCAACTGTAACATGTCCTAATCCAGAAGAGAAAGATGTCTTTGATTTAGCAGTTAGGGTTGGAATGGAGAAAAAGGCAGAAATTCTTATAGCAACTGATCCTGATTGTGATAGGGTGGGAGTAATGGTAAGAGATAAAAAAGGAGAATATACACCTCTTACAGGAAATCAAATAGGAACTATTTTAACTTACTATATTCTAAGTCAACTTAGTGATAAAGGAGAGATAAACAATAATTACGTAATTGTTAAGACTATAGTTACAACTGATATTACAAAGGCTATATGTGATGATTTTAATGTAAAAATGGAAAGTGTATTAACTGGATTTAAATATATTGGTGAGAGAATTAAAGAATATGAGGGTAAAAAGGATAAAGAATTTTTACTAGGATTTGAAGAAAGTTATGGGTATCTTGTAGGAAGTTTTGTACGAGATAAAGATGCTGTTATAGCATCTTCTTTAATATGTGAGATGGCACTTTACTATAAAGGATTAAATATGAGTCTTTTAGATGTAATGGACAAGATATATAAAAAATATGGATATTACAAAGAAAAACTTTTATCCTTTGTTTTAGATGGAAAAGATGGAGAGAATACCATTAGAATTATTATGGAAAAGGTCATTGATAATGATTTTATTAAAAGCATTGGGATCGAGAATTGTACCCTTTTAGATTACAGAAAGGGAATAGATTCTCTTCCATGCGAAAATGTTGTTAGCATTGAAAGTTCGAGGGGCAAAATAACTATAAGACCATCTGGAACAGAGCCTAAGATAAAATTTTATATATCTTCCAAGGGTAAAACATGTGATGAAGCCTTAGATTATATAAGTGAATTTGAAGGAATTGTAAATAAAATGATGAAAATTGTGCATAATATAGGGGACTAATTAATTTAGTTCCCTATTTTGCTTTTCTACAAAAATTACTATATCTATTAGGAGGTCACATATGAAGAAATACATTATCTTAGGTGTAATGACACTTTTTTTAGGGTTATCTACAATAGAAGTTAATGCATCTGTTATGGCTGAAGATTCCAAGGTAAATATGCTGAGAGTAGGACTTAAAAGAGTAAGTGGGAAGACACTTACATTAACTACGAAGGGTAAGTATTCCTTAAATAACATTGAACTGAGTAGTGGAGAGGAGTTAAGATTTAAAAGTAGTGGAAGCAAAATTATTTATAAGGGAAAAAGTTATGATGTTTTAAAGCTTATGCCAAAACAGAGGAGTAGTCGTATACTAATAAACTATGGGAAAGAAGAGCATGTTTTCTCAGGTAGTTTTGAAGTTAGAAATATTAATGGGGAAATACTACCGATAAATATATTATCTATAGAAGAGTATGTGGAAGGAGTTCTTCCTTATGAAATGTCTAGTAGTTATCCTTTGGAAGCACTTAAGGCACAGGCGGTAGCTGCAAGAAACTATGCAATATCAAATTTAGAAAAGCATAAAAATCAAAAATTCGATGTTTGCGATGGAATTCACTGTCAAGTATATAAAGGGAAGGTTAAAGCCTGTGATAATATTAAGACAGCAGTTGAGAAAACTTCAGGAGAGATTCTTAAACATAAAAATGATATTGTAAAAGCTTTTTTCTATTCTAGTAATGGTGGGCATACAGAATCAAGCAAAAATGTATGGAAATCTGATTATTCCTATCTAATATCACAGAGAGATGAATATGATACATATAAATGGGGTAAGGATGAGACTTTTACAAATATAGAAATAGAAGCAAAACTTAAACAAAAAGGATACATTTCAAAGAATGATATATTTAAAGGAATAGGAAAAGTAAAAACAAATAGTAGTGGGAGAAATTCTGAAATAGAAGTTATTTACAAAAGTTCTAATGGGGAAGAAAAAATTAAAACCTTAGAAGGTGAAGAGCCGAGGATAGTATTCTCACTTAAAAGTAGTATGTTTTATATTGAATATAATAAGGAGAAAAATACCTATACTTTTAAAGGTAGAGGATTTGGACATGGTGTAGGGATGAGTCAATATGGAGCAACAAAAAGGGCTGAAAAAGGTCATAACTACAAAGAGATACTTAAATTCTATTACCCAAACACAAAACTACAAAGTATAAATTAAAACCTAGGCTGTTGATAAGAATAATTATCAACAGCTTTTTATATGCACTAATACAAAAGCGCAAACCTACATGATATTCTAAAATATTTCCCGAGAAATATCAATATTAGATAAAATTTTATGTAAAAAGTTTTTGTAAATCTCTTAAGTTTTTTACATAAATGGAGGTCATTGACTGGTGTGTATATATTTCATATAATGGGGTTAATTTATAGAGAAAGGGGGGAAAAGGATAAAATGGGAAGAAGACTTTTGGGGGTAGTTGTTAGTTGTATTATAATGCTAAGTTTAACATTAAAGGTTTCTGAGGCAAAGACAATTAGCAATCCAGATTTAATTAAAGTAGGTTTAAAAAGTCTTCAGGCCTCTAGCTTAAGTGTAGCCTTGGAAGGACACTATAAAATAAATGGTGTGCTAACTGAAAATAAAAATATTACATTTAGTGTAAATGGTAATAAGGTACAATATAATGGTGCTTTATATGATGAAGTTTATTTAGAGCCGGCAGTATCTTCATCAAAGATAACTACAGTTGCATCAGGTAAGACTAATAGATACGGCGGAATAATTCAGCTTAAAGTATCAGGGGGTAAAATATTACCTGTGAATTATATAGATATGCAAAGTTATCTAAAAGGCGTATTACCATATGAAATATCTAATTCATATCCTATAGAGGCAATAAAGTCTCAGGCTATAACATCAAGAACATTTGCACTTTCTAACTTAAATAAGCATAAATCAGAGGGAATAAATTTATGCGATACAACCAACTGTCAGGTCTATAAAGGAGAAAATTCCTCATATAAAAATATAGAAAAAGCAGTAGAAGAGACAAAAAACATGGTTTTAACCTATAATGGATCACTTGCTAGCGTTACTTTTGGAGCTAGCAATGGAGGTTATACAGAATCCTCATTAAATATATGGGGATCAAATTATTCATATTTACCTGTAATAGAAGATAAATATGATAAAAATCCTTGGCCAGAGAGCAAGGTACATACTACTGCAAGTATAGACACGCTTTTGAAAAGTAAAGGTTACCTGAAAAGTGATGAAAGGTTCTTGAAATTTGGAGAAGTAGTGAAAAATAGTAGTTCTAGAGTTTCAGAGATGGAAGTTATTTATTCTGATAGAAGTGGATCTCAAAGCACGAAACTCCTAAAAAAAGAAGAGCCAAGATGGACATTTGGTTTAAGAAGCATGCTATTTAATGTTAATTATAATGATAAGAATAGCACCTACACATTTAGTGGTAGTGGATATGGCCACGGAGTAGGAATGAGCCAACTTGGGGCAAAGGCTAGAGCAGAAGCAGGCCATAAGTATATCAATATACTAGGATTTTACTTTCCTAGTACTATAATAGAAGTAGTTAATACATCTGAGGGAGAAAAACCTATTCTTCCACCACTTAATCCATCACCAACAAAGCCTGAAAGTTCAAATAAACCAACAACATCAAAGGATAATATATTATCTCAGGTTGGAAAAAGAGGATCCTTAGTTAAAGAAATACAAGGAAGTCTTAATTATTTAGGGTATAATGCTGGAGTAGCAGATGGTATATTTGGAAATAACACAGCAAAGGCAGTTAAGGCCTTTCAAAAAGCTGAAAAGTTAAGCCAAACAGGTATTGTGTATGAATCTACTAAAAATTTACTTGATAAAAGAGTAAATGAAAAAAAAAAGCCTAACTCAAAGCCTATAATTGTAAATAAAGTTATAGCTAAAAGTGGCAGTAGAGGCCAGATAGTAAAAGAAATACAAGCTATGCTTAATAGATTGGGCTATAATGTGGGAAAAGTAGACGGTATTTATGGGAAGAATACTGTAAAAGGAGTTTCATCCTTTCAAAGGGCTAAGAAACTTAGCCAAACAGGTAGTGTAGATCAAGCTACCTATAATTTATTAAAAAAGTAATGATGAAAAACTAAAACACTAGTGTATATAAAAGCTGCTTAAGTAGACTATAGCTACCTAAGTAGCTTTTTTGTGTATAATTATATTAAAAAGGTTAAAAATGTTAATGGTGTTCTAAAAGTTTAATATATTAGGCTGACATAATATGGACATTTATGTTGTATTGCTTTCGTAAAATACAGTATAATAAAGTGGTAAAAGTGTACAAGGCAGAAAGGGAGATACATATGAATAGATACGTAAATCAAGTTCTCCTTGCAATACTAGATGTAATATTCGTTAATGCAGCGATATTTGCAGGTTACTTTGCAAGGTTTCAGTGGAATATTCCAGGGGCTTATCTACACATATATTATAAGTCGTTTATACCAATTACACTAATTATGTTACTGTGTTTCTGGTTTTTTAGGCTATATAAGAGTGTTTGGAGATATGCAAGTATTATTGAACTTATGTATACAATAATGGCGGTTACTTTAGGATCTTTAGGTTCATTATTATATGGGATTCTAGTAGGGTATAGACTTCCGATAAGTGTTTACTTTATAATGTGGGCTCTTATTATGGTAGCTTCTGGTGGAATAAGACTTATATCAAGAGTAATAGCAAGTATAGATATTATTCCAAATTCTATAATAAAACAAAACAAAAGAGTTATTGTTATAGGTGCAGGAGATGCTGGTGCTATGGTTGTTAAAGAAATGAAGAAACATCCAGAGCTTGGGTATAGTCCTGTTGCTCTTATAGATGATGATAAGACAAAAATAGGTGGACTTATCAATGGAACTCCTATTATAGGAACAAGAAATGACATAGGTGATATAGTAAAAAATAGAGATATAGATGAAATCCTAATAGCTCTTCCATCAATAAATAATCATGAGAGAAGAGAAATTATGAAGATTTGTAGTGCAACAGGAGTGAAACTAAAAACCCTTCCTGGTATATATGAACTTATCAATGGAAAGATAAGCATTAATCAAATAAGAGATGTTGAAATAGAAGACCTTCTAGGTCGTGATCCAATAGAACTTAATATTGAAGGAATAGCAGGATATCTAAGTGATAAAGTTGTACTTATAACAGGGGGAGGAGGATCCATAGGATCAGAACTTTGTAGACAAATTGTAAAGTTCGGACCAAAGAAACTAATTGTATTAGATATATATGAAAATGGAGCATATGATCTTCAAATGGAATTAAACTTTAAATACCCTGAAGTAAGTAAAGAAGTAGTTATAGCATCGATCAGGGAAAAGGAAAGGTTAGAGGAAGTTTTTGAAAGATTCAAACCTGATGTAGTTTTTCATGCAGCAGCTCATAAACATGTTCCCCTAATGGAAGCGAACCCTAAAGAAGCAATTAAGAATAATGTAATAGGAACATTAAACTTAGCTAAAACAGCGGACAAGTATAATGTTAAAAAATTTGTTCTTATATCAACAGACAAAGCAGTAAATCCAACTAATATAATGGGTGCAACAAAGAGAATGTGTGAGATGGTTATACAATCAATTGATAAGATAAGTAAAACAGAATTTGTTGCTGTAAGATTTGGTAATGTACTTGGAAGTAATGGAAGTGTTATCCCACTATTTAAAAAACAGATTAAACAAGGGGGTCCAATAACTGTAACTCATCCAGATATAAATAGATACTTTATGACCATTCCAGAGGCAGCACAGCTTGTAATTCAAGCAGGGTCTATGGCAAAGGGTGGTGAAATATTTATACTTGATATGGGTAGTCCAGTTAAAATAGTTGACCTAGCTGAAGACTTGATAAGGCTATCAGGGCTTGAGCCAGGTAAAGATATCAAAATAAAATTCACAGGTTTAAGACCAGGGGAAAAGCTTTATGAAGAGCTATTAATGGATGAAGAAGGTATTACAAATACAAACCATAAAAAAATATTTATAGGTAAACCAGGTCACTATAGCTTTGATGATATAAACATTAAGGTTGATTCATTAAGAAACATATTAGATAAAGATGACGAAAAGATATTTGAACTTGTTGAGGAAATAGTTCCTACCTATAGCAGAAAAAAGTAAAAAGATAGACTATTTTTTGTCAAAGTGTTTGACGATATAAAAAACAAGAAGTATAATTTTGTAGATAGTAAAAAATCATTTTAGATTTAAATATAGAAAATTAGTAGTTTTGAGGAGGGTACAAAATGTCCACTAAGGAAAGCTTAATGAAAAAAATACAAGATAGAACTGCAGTTATAGGGGTAGTAGGACTTGGTTATGTAGGACTTCCACTAGCTGTAGAAAAGGCTAAGGCAGGATATAAGGTAATAGGATTTGATATACAACAATCTAGAGTAGATCAAGTAAACAGAGGTGAGAATTACATAGGAGACGTTGTAGATTCAGAACTTAGTGAACTTGTAGAGTCAGGAATGATCGTTGCTACAACAGATTATGCTAAAATCACAGAAGTTGATGCAGTTTCAATTGCAGTACCAACTCCTCTAGATAAATATAAGCAACCGGATACATCATATGTTGTGGCTTCAACTGAAAGTGTTACTAAGTATCTTCACAGTGGTATGCTTGTTGTTCTTGAAAGTACAACATACCCAGGAACTACTGAAGAAGTAGTTAAGCCAATTCTTGAAAGTACAGGACTAAAGTGCGGGGAAGACTTTTTCCTAGCATTCTCACCAGAGAGAGTAGACCCAGGTAACAAGGTATATAAAACAAAGAATACTCCAAAGGTTGTAGGTGGGGTAACAAAGGATTGTACAGAAATTGCAGCTCAGCTTTATAGAAACGTGCTTGAGGGAGAAATATGTACTGTTTCATCACCAGCTGTTGCAGAAATGGAAAAAATCCTTGAAAATACATTTAGAAATATAAACGTAGCTCTAGCTAATGAAATGGCTATACTTTGTTCAAGAATGGGTATAGATGTTTGGGAAGTTATTGATGCAGCTAAAACTAAACCATATGGATTTATGGCATTTTATCCAGGTCCAGGGCTTGGAGGACACTGTATTCCAATAGATCCATTCTACCTAACTTGGAAGGCTAGAGAGTTCGATTATCATACAAGATTAATAGAAATATCAGGAGAAATAAATGACTACATGCCTGAATTCGTAGTTGAAAAGGCAGGAGTTATTTTAAATGACGACTTTAAAAAACCTTTAAATGGATCAAATGTTTTACTTGTAGGTGTTGCTTACAAAAATGACATTGATGACTTAAGAGAATCACCAGTATTTAAGGTTATAGATAACCTTAAAAAGAGAGGTGCAAACATTATTGTTAATGAGCCATTTGTACCAGAATTCTCACATGAAGGTGTAGATTACAAATCAATTGAGCTTACAAAAGAAAATATTGAGGCTGCAGATATAGTTATAATTACAACTAATCACTCATGTTATGATTATGAGTTTATTGTGGAAAATGCAAAGGTTGTATTTGATACTAGAAATGCAACTAAGGATGTTAAGAACAATAGAGAAAAAATCTACAAGTTATAATTTAATAGATTTAAATTGCTAAGGAATATTAAGGGGGACCCTCTTGGTATTCCTTTAGTAGTAAATAGTTTGAAATAAACAGAATTCTTGAATCAAGGGGAGTTTACTCCTACTGATTCTTAGAAGTTTTTACCTAGGAGTCTAGCAGCGGTAAGATATCGGATAAACTCCTATTCCACTAAGAGGGGATGATTATGATTGTTATACTTTAAATTCCTACTAGTTTTGTCGCTATTTTGTTTATCTTGCTATCTTTTTCAAAGGGCAAGCGGTACGCTAAATCCAGCTAGGATAAACATAATTTCATATGCGTTTTATCTTTTTATAATACCATCATTTATTGGAGCAAGCTTAGTGTATTTAGGATGGGATCAACATTATATGATAAAGAAGATAACAGATCCTGCGACAATAGATAAAACATATTTTTTAATATCAGCTACAGCAATACTTCTTCCTATATCTATGATTATATGGGCTAGGATATTTAAGGTTGATACAAATAAAGATTATAAAAATTACTTAGAGAAGGAAACAAAGGTAAGTGGAGAAAAGGCTGTATTTATTGTAACTTTAGCAGTATCTTTAGTTTGCCTATTTTTTACTGCTCTAATGTTTTTTAAAATGAGAAGTATTCCTTTACTAGATCTTATACTTGGTAGGGGAGGTTCTCTTATAAGTGCAGAAAGAATTGAAATTTCAAGTAGTACACAGATGAACCCTTATATTAGAAATCTTGTTGTGCTAACATTTACACCTATATTATCTTACCTTGCATATGCATATGCACTTGTAACTAAGAAAAGAAGATGGTATGTTTTATTTTTCATTCTTCTTGGTGCATCTGTACTTATAAAAACATATAATTTTGCAAAGTCACCACTTGCTTTTTATATATTTGCCTTTGTTATTCTATATATTCTTATAAAGGGAAGTATACCTATTAAGAAGCTTTCTATTATTATAGGATTATGTATTTTTACAATACTATTTATGTACTTTAGAAATGGATTTAACTTTGAAAAAATACTTGATATATATAATGGACCACTTGGAAGAACATTATTTACTCAGGTAGGAACATTATTCTTACATGTTGACTTATTTCCTCAGCATTTACCTTTCCTAGAGGGGAGAAGCTTTTCACCTACTATCTTAAGTATATTTACTGATGGATGGGGACACTTTAGGTCAGGGTTTGTTGCTATGCATTTCTATGCACCTGAAAAGGTATATCAAGGTATTGCTGGTGTTATGAATACTTTATTTGTAGGTGAGGCATATGCTAATTTTGGAATGAAGGGTGCAATTTTATCAATAGTATATGTTGGGTTTGTTTTAAAGTCTGTATTATTACTTCTTGTTAAAACAAAAAAGACACCTATTAATATAATTATATATATTATTTTAACAACACTACTAGTAAATGCTACTCAAGGTGGGTTTACAGACTTTGTGTATAATTCATCTATTATATTTAGTATTTCATTTATATTATTAATAAAGTTTTCTGCAAAACTTGCAGAAAAGTATAAATTACTTGAAAAATTAAATCTAGAAGATAAATTAAAATAAACTTATGGAGGACAAGTAAATGAGCAAAAAATGTATTGTTCATATTCCTTTCTTAATTGGAGGAGGGCAGCAGCCTTCAGGTTCACAAATAAGACCTATGAAAATAATTCAGGCGTTTAAGAATATAGGATATGATGTTGATGTTGTATCTGGTTATGCAGCTGAAAGAAAAGAAAAAATAAAGATGATAAGGAAAAACATTAAAGATGGAGTAAAGTATGATTTTTTATATGCAGAAAATTATACAGAACCAACACTTTTAACAGAAAGTCATCATCTACCAACACACCCTTTTTTAGATTTTTCGTTTTTTAAATGCTGTAAAGATCATGGAATAAAAATAGGGTTATTTTATAGAGATGTTTACTGGAGATTTGATATATATAAGGAAAGTGTAGGAACTTTTAAAACAGCTGTTGCAACTACATTTTTTAAGTATGATCTTAAAAAGTATAATGAGTTTTTAAATATTCTATATTTCTCAGATAGAAATATGTATCACTATCTTCCATTTAAGTTCCAAGGAAAGATTGATGAACTTCCACCGGGAATAGATACAAGTGTTAACAAAGAACAGGATGCAAAACCTATTGATGAAAATGGAAAAATCAATATTTTCTACGTTGGAGGTATTGGAGAGCTTTATAATATGGAACTACTATTTGAAGCTGTTAATAAAACCGAAGAGGTATTTCTTACTGTTTGTTGCCGTGAAGGTGAATGGAACACATGGAAGACAAAGTATGAAAAATACCTAAATGATAGAATAACTATTGTTCATAAGTCTGGAGATGACTTAAAACCATATATGGAAAATGCAGATCTACTAAGTCTTTTCTTTGAACCTATTGAATATAGAAAGTTCTGTGTTGGTGTTAAAATGTATGAATACATGACATACAAAAGACCTTTACTTTCAACAAAGGGGACATCTATGGGAACAACAGTTGAAAAGTATGATATAGGATACAATATAAATTATTCATTAGATGAATTAGTGGATTTATTTAATAAACTTAAAAATAATAAGTCATTATTAAACGAGAAGATAAATAAAATTGAGGAAGTCTTTGATGACCATACCTGGGAAGCTAGGGCTAGAAAGGTAGCAAAGGATTTATCTTAAGCTAAATTAAGAGGTGAGTAAAGTGAGTAAATTAAAATTTGCAATTATCGGATGTGGAAGAATATCATATAAGCACGTTGAGGCTATAGTTAACAATTATGAAGAAGCCGAATTAGTGGCGGTATGTGATGTTGTACCTGAAAAAGCTGAGGAGAAAAAAAGTCAATACATAAATGAAATAGGAAAAGATGCTAATGTTTCTGTTTATGTTGATTACAAGGAAATACTAGACAAGGAGAATATAGATGTAGCAGCTATTGCAACAGAAAGTGGATATCACAAAGATATAGCTATAAACTGCATGAAAAAAGGTGTCCATGTTATTGTTGAAAAACCAATGGCATTATCTGTTGATGATGCAGATGAAATGATTAAGTGTGCTAGGGAAAATAATGTGAAGCTTTGTGTAAGCCATCAAAATAGATTTAATAAGCCTATACAAGACTTAAGACGTGCAATTGAAGAAAATAGATTTGGCAGAGTAATCAATGGTACTGCTAGAATTCTATGGAATAGAAATATGGGCTACTATACTCAAGCTCCATGGAGAGGAACATGGGCTCAAGATGGTGGTACATTAATGAATCAATGTATACACAATATAGACTTACTTCAATGGATGATGAACTCTGAGGTTGATACAGTTTATGCTCAGTGTGATACATTTATTCGTGATATTGAAGCAGAGGATTTTGGGGCAATAATTGTTAGATTCAAAAGCGGTGCTATAGGAATTATAGAAGGTACTGCATGTGTATATCCTAAGAACCTTGAGGAGACTTTAAGTATTTTTGGAGAAAAGGGAACAGTTTGTATTGGTGGACTTGCAGTTAATAAAATAGAAAACTGGAAGTTCGAAGATAGCAGTGAAAATGAAGAAGCTGATATTTTAAAGGCACAGGATGCAGATCCTGATACTGTTTATGGATTTGGACATATTCCTTTATTTAAGGATGTTATAGATGCTATAAAAACAGGAAGAGAGCCTCTAGTTAATGGAGAAGAAGGTAAAAGAGGAATGGCAATAATTCTTGGTGCATATAAATCAAGAATTACTGGAATGCCAGTAAAATTCCCGCTTGAAAACTTCTCAACAATGGATATGGTAAATGTTCCTAAGATAAAAAAATAATCCTTTAGGGAGAGAAATAGATATGAGATATGTATCAGAAACCGCTGTAATAGGAGATAACGTGAACCTTGGAAGGTTTGTAGTTATCGAAGATGATGTAACTATAGGAAGTAACTGTTTAATAGGCCACAACGTTGTTATCCATAAAGGAAGTATTATTGGAGACAATGTTAGAATAGATGACAATACTGTTATAGGAAAAGAGCCTATGAGAGCAGTTAATAGCATATTTAAAGATGATAAAGCTTATTCTCCATGTAGAATTTCAAATGAATGCTTGATTGGAGCAGGATGTATTGTATATATAGGATGCAATATTGGAGAAAAGACTCTTATAGCAGATCAGGCTGTTGTTCGTGAAGATGTTACTATAGGAGAAAAGACAATTATAGGAAAAGGTGCAACTATAGAGAATTTCTGTACTGTAGGTTCGAATTGTAAAATACAAACCAATGTATACTTAACAGCATACTCAGATGTTGAAGACTATGTATTCATAGCTCCTTGCGTTGTTACATCAAATGATAACTATGCAGCAAGAAGTAAAGAAAGATTTAAGCATTTTAAAGGTGTAACTATTAAAAAAGGAGGAAGAATAGGTGCAGGTGCTGTTATTCTTCCAGGAAAAACTATACACGAAGAGGCTCTTGTTGCAGCAGGTAGTGTTGTAACAAGAGATGTAAATAAAGAAATGATAGTACTTGGTTCTCCTGCTAAGGAATTTAGAAAAGTACCTGAGGATCAACTTCTTAAGAATCAGTAATAAGTGCACAGTATAGCTACAAAGGAGGTTAAGGATGGATAAGATGAATGTTAAACTAAGGTCAGTTTTAAAAAGTAAAAAATTTATATTTGTACTAGTTGTAATAGCAATACTTGCTTTAAGCATGGTGTTTACAATCCTAAGGTCACCAAAGGCTCCTGTAGTCTATAACGATGTGAAAATTGAGTATAAGGATGATAATCTTGAAGAGGCAATAAGATCGGCGATTAAGAAGCCATTTGGAGATATATATGTACACGATGTTGTAAGTATAAAAAAGATTGACCTATCTAATAAGGACATTAGATATCTTAATGGTATAGAGTATATGTCAAACCTTGAAGGGATTAACTTATCGGAAAATAAAATAGATGATATAACTCCTTTAAAAGACTTAACTAAGCTTGAAGATCTTTTCCTTGGAGTAAATAAAATTAAAGATATAACTCCGATTAAAGACCTTGATGGTATTAAAAATCTTAAACTAAATAACAATGATATTCTAGATATCAGTGTTCTAAGTAATTTTAAAAATATAACTAAATTAGAGCTAAGTAGAAACCATGTAAGGGATATAGCTCCAATAAACAATTTAACAAACCTTAAAGAACTTTCACTAGCTTATAATAACTTAGGAAATGTTGATAGCATATACAAGATGAAGGGTCTTATGACATTAAATATATCAGGTAATTCTTTGGTAGGACTAAATGGAGTTGAGAACTTAACAAATCTTACTGAATTAAATGTTTCTGATAATGCAATATCTGATTTAAGTAAAACTAGTAATTTAATACTACTTAAAAAACTAGATGCAAGTAACAATAGAGTATCATCTATAGATGTTATTAAGCCTTTAACTGATTTAGAGTATTTAAGTGTTGCAAGTAACTTTGTATCAGATATTAAGGTAGTAGTAAACTTTAAAAAGCTTGAAATTCTGTCTGTTGTAAATACAAATGTTAAGGATTTAACTGTGATTAAATCACTACCTAAAATAAATGAATTATTCCTTGATAAGGACTCAGATAGATCCCAAATTCAGTACTTAAACGGAAAGCTTAAAAATTCAGATATATACACTAAATCAGAGTTTTTAAAGAAAGAAATATTTTAATATATGGAGGATGAACAATGAAGATTTGCTATTTAGCCGATGCAAATAGTTCCCACACTAGAAAGTGGTGTGATTTTTTCTCGTCTAAGGGATATGAAATTCATGTTATCTCCCTAAATGATGGAGAAATAAAAGGAGTTAAGGTTCATAGTCTTGGAATAGATAATTCTAAAGTTGCATATGGAGGCATATTTAGTAAGCTTAATTATGTTAAGAGAATCTTTAAAATAAGAAGCCTTATAAAAGAGATTAAGCCAAATATACTTCATGCTCACTATGCAAGTAGCTATGGGCTATTAGGAAGTCTTTGTAAGTTTCATCCCTTTATTTTATCTGTTTGGGGAAGTGATATTTATAGTTTCCCAATGGAAAGTGGTTTAAAAAGAAAAATTATAGAACATAATTTAAAATGTGCAGATTATTTAATGTCAACTAGTCAGGATATGGCTAGAGAAACTAGTAAGTATACTAATAAAGATATTATGATAACTCCATTTGGAGTAGACACAAGTCTGTTTAGACCACTAGATGTTAAAAAGGACAATAAAATAGTAATAGGAGCTATTAAAACCTTAGAGTCTCACTATGGTATAGATTACTTAGTTAAAGCTTTTGCTATTCTTTGTAATAAACACGATAATATTCTTCTAAAGATAGGTGGTAAGGGATCACAGCTTGATAACTTAAAAGCACTTGTTAAAGATCTAAATATAGAAAATAAAGTGGAGTTTCTAGGATTTTTATCCCAGGATGAGATAGTAAAACAATTTAATGTCTTCGATATAGCAGTTGTACCGTCACTTCATGAGAGTTTCGGAGTAGCATCAATTGAGGCTCAGGCAACAGGAACACCTGTTGTTGTAACAAATGCAGGGGGACTGCCTGAAACTGTAGAAGGTGACATAACTGGTTTTATTGTTAATAAAGGCGATGAGAATGAGCTTTCCATAGCAATTGATAAATTGATTGTTGATGAAGACCTTAGAATAAAAATGGGTGAGAGTGCAAGAAGTTTTATAGAGAAAAATTATAGGGTAGATGAGAACTTTAAAAAGGTGGATGAGCTTTATAGGAAAATAGCTAGATAATCTATTACAAGGAGTGAAAAGATGGATGATTCTAAGAAGAAGTTTGTTTCTATAGTTATTCCCTGCAGAAACGAAGAAAATTACATTGAAAAATGTGTAGATTCTATGGCAAAGCAAAGCTATGGAATAGAAAATATAGAGGTACTAGTAGTAGATGGTATGTCTACAGATAGAACTCAGGAAATAGTTAATGAATACTCAAAAAAGGTTCCTAATGTTAAGCTTGTTATTAACGAAAAAAAGGTTGCTCCAGTTGCCATGAATTTAGGAATAAAAAAAGCAAAAGGTGATATTATTATTATCTTTGGAGCCCATGCATATATGGATAAGGATTATGTTAAAAATTCAGTTGAAAAGCTTAAAGATGATAATATAGCTGTTGTTGGAGGAAGAATAATTAATCTAAGCGAAAATGATCTTTCAGAGGCAATATCACTTGCAATGGGATCTCCATTTGGAGTTGGGAATGCGCTATTTAGATATTCAGATAAAGAAGAGCTTGTGGATACTGTTGCATTTGGTGCATATAAAAGAGAAGTTTTTGATAATGTTGGTTTATTTGACGAGGAATTTGTTAGAAATCAAGATGATGAATTAAACTTTAGAGTAAGTAAAGCTGGATATAACATGCTTTTAAGCCCAAGTATTGAATCACACTATTATACAAGAGGTTCTCTAGGTAAGCTTTGGAAACAGTATTTTCAATATGGATTTTGGAAAGTGCGTGTTATACAAAAGCATAAAAGACCAGCCTCTATAAGACACCTTATTCCATTAATTTTTGTTAGTGGAATAATAGCTGGAACGATTCTAAGTATATTTTCAAAAGTGCTTATGATAATGTTTTTAAGTGTTTTAGGACTATATGCAGCGTTATCATTAGTATATGCAGTTAAGGCATGTAATAGTAAGTACAAGTATGTTCCAAGAATTATGTTATGCTTTTTAATACTACACTTAAGTTATGGTTTAGGATTTATAGAAGGTATTTATACTTTCCACATAAGTAAAAATTATGATAGAATAAACAAGAATACAAAAATGTCGAGGTAGGTGTTTTCATAATGAAGAGAACAGAGTTTTTACCCTATGCACTTCCTTTTATTGAAGAAGAGGAAATAAACGAGGTAGTAGATGCAATAAAGTCTAATTGGCTTTCAAAGGGACCAAAGACTATAGAATTTGAAAAAAGATTTGCTGAGTATGTTGGAGCAAAGCATGCTATTGCAATGAACTCATGTACAGCAGCACTTCATATAGCTTTAGTTGCAAATGGAATAGGAGAAGGTGATGAGGTTATTACAACACCACTTACATTTGCAGCAAGTGCAAACACTATTATACATACAGGAGCTATACCTGTTTTCGCAGATATAGATGCTAAAACTCTATGTATAGACCCAAGTAAAATAGAAGAAAAAATTACAGAAAAGACAAAGGCTATTGTCCCTGTTCATTATGGTGGACAATCATGTGACCTAGATAGAATAAATGAAATTGCGAAAAAGCATAATTTACTTGTTCTAGAAGATGCAGCACATGCTGTATACACAACACACAAAGGTAAAATGATAGGGTCAATTGGAGACACTACATCATTTAGTTTCTATGCTACTAAAAATATTTGTACAGGTGAAGGCGGTATGCTAACTACAAATAGTGATGAAATAGCAGAAAAGGCTAGAGTTATGAGTCTTCATGGAATGAGTAAAAATGCTTGGAATAGGTTTGGAAAAGGTGGTTCATGGTTCTATGAAATACTTTATCCAGGTTATAAGTATAATATGACAGATATGCAAGCAGCACTTGGTCTTTGTCAGCTAAATAAGATAGAAAAAATGCAAAATATAAGAAAAGAATATGCTGACATATATAATGATGCGTTTTCAAAGTTTGAAGAAATAATCACACCAGTTGAGGTGGAAGGAAATAGACATGCATGGCATTTATATGTTATCAGAGTAAAAGAAGAAATGTTAACTATAGATAGAAGTAAATTTATAGAGCGTCTTGCAGAGGAGAATATAGGCACTAGTGTTCATTATATTCCTGTGCATCTTCACCCTTATTATGCTGAAAGATTTGGCTATAAGTTAGGAGATTTCCCAGTAGCTGAAAAAGCCTATGACGGTATGATATCACTTCCACTATATCCAAGTATGAAAAAGAGTGATGTGGAGGATGTTATAAATGCAGTCACAAGAATTATTGAAGAAAATAGAAAGTAATCTTTCAAATAAAAGATTACAATTAAGCTTGAAAAGATTATTTGATCTTTTAATTTCCTTAATATTACTTGTTATTCTAAGTCCTATATATTTATTGCTAATACTGTGGATAAAACTAGACTCTAAAGGAGAGGCTGTGTTTAAACAAACTAGAGTAGGTTTAAATGGCACGCCATTTACTATATATAAATTTAGGACAATGGTTAAAGATGCAGATAAGATGTTCAATAGAGAATTTAATCGTGAAACTTTAGATAATTTTGTTTTTCAAGAAAAGGAAGATCCGAGAATAACTAAATCAGGTAAATTTCTTAGAAAAACAAGCCTTGATGAACTTCCTCAGCTTATAAACATTTTAAAGGGAGATATGAGTCTTATTGGTCCAAGACCAGAGATTCCTGATATTGCAAATCTTTATAATGATTACGAAAAAATAAGGCTTCTTATGAAGCCAGGAGTATCTGGACTTGCTCAAGTTAACGGAAGAGGAAATCTAGAACTTAAGGAAACTATAAAATTTGATGTAACCTATGTAGAGACTTTTTCACTTTGGAATGATATAAAGATTTTCTTTAAAACATTTAAAGTAGTTCTTTTAAGAGAGGGTGCATATTAGGTTATAAATGGAGGAAATATATGAAACTAAAAAATATATTAAATATTATTTTATATACCTTCATAATAATTGTTCCCCTAGTTCCTGTAAAAACAAAAATATCATTTATACCTATTGCAGCTGATACAGTATTTGGAGGATTAGCTATATTATTTGGTATAGCATATATATCCTTAAATTGTATAAAAGATAGGTCCTATTTAAATGTGGTTAAGTCTAAGGAAATGAAATTTCTTGGGGTACTTGCAGTGCTTTTTACAATAATTTCACTTTCTTCAGTATTTTATGCACAGAATAAAGTAGCAGCAATAACTGAAACAATTAGATTTATAGAGTACGTAGTGATTTTTTATATTATACTTATAGTTTCTGATAATGATTTTATTAAAAAATCACTGTCTATATTTTATATAGTTATGATTATTGCGTCTTTGTTTGGAGTAGTGCAGTTTATCTTTAATCTTTCAGGGTTTTATGATAATGGTACTTATCATCCCCTTGGACGTGGAAGAATATACTCTACATTTGAGAATCCTAACTATTGGGGTGCAGCTATAAATATGGTTATATTTTATCCTATTATCTGCTTTGTAGAAAAAAGAGGAAGTAGGTTATTAAATGGATTAGTATTTTTACTGTTTCTTTTCAATCTAATTTTTTCATCTACAAGGGGATCATGGCTTGGCTTTGGATTAGGGCTTTTAGTAATATCTATTTTAAGATATAGAAGAATGCTTCTATCTATACCAGCTTTGATTGTAGCTGCATTAATATTACCTGCAACTAGGCAAAGGTTCCTATCAATATTTGATCCGCACAATGCATCAGAAGGTGTTAGGGTGAAAATATGGAAAACGGGACTTGAAATGTTTAAAGACTATCCATTACTTGGGGTTGGAAATGGTAATTTCCTATTCAGATATAGAGAATATATATCAAAGTATCATGAACTTTATGCAGGAAGAACAATATTTACAACCCATAATTCATATATAAAAATGCTTGCAGAACTTGGAGCAATAGGAGGAGTATTATTTATATTAATATATGCTTCTCTAACACATATAACATTTAAGGTGTATAGATATACAAAAAGGTATAATTTAGTTGCGTTATCATTTATAGGATTTTGGTGTGCTTATCTATTCCAAAATTTCTTAAATAATTTAATGTTTATACCTCAGCTTAATGTACTAGTATGGATAATAACAGCCATGCTTTATAAGGGATACTATATTGAAAGTAAGAAGGGAGTAGCAAACCATGGATAAGGTTAAAAGTCACTTAGAAAATGTCGCGGTATTTGGACAAGGATTTGTTGGTCTTCCATTATCACTAAGCTTCTCATTTAGAGGATGTAATGTATATGGAGTAGATATACTTGAAAAGCTAGTAAATGAAACTAACAAAGGAATAACACATCACACTGAATGTTTTGAGGGTAAAACAATTCAAACAATATTAAATGAGGAACTTGAGGCAGGTAGATATAGAGCTACTGCAGATATTCCAGGAGCACTTGAAAAGTGTAATAATATTGTATTAACAGTAGGAATGACAGAAGTAATTGAATGCTGCAAAACTATTGGTAAGTATCTTAAGAAAGGTGACCTTGTACTAGTTAGAAGTACAGTTGTTCCTGGAACAACAGAGGACAAGGTTCTACCAATTCTTGAAGAAGAATCAGGTATGAAGGCAGGAGTTGACTTTTATCTAGCATATTCATCAGAAAGAATAGCTGAAGGATTTGCTTTTGATGAATTTGCATACATGCCAACAATAACAGCAGGAGTTAACGCTGAGAGTGCTGCTAGAGCAAAAGAACTTCTAGAGGTTGTTTGCCAAGTTCCTGTAATAGTTGCAAGTGAAATTAAAATAGTTGAAACTTCTAAGGTATTCGAAAATGTTCAAAGAGATGTAAATATAGCAATGGTTCAAGAATTTGCAAGATTTACAGAGGCGCTTGGAGTTAGTATTCATGAAGTTATAGAAGTTGCAAACACTCATAAAAGAGTAAATTTACTTACTCCAGGACCTGGAGTTGGAGGTTACTGTATACCTAATGCATACCATTATATAGAGCCAAAGGCAACTGAAATGAATATGACTATGGATATTTTAAAACTTTGCCGTGAAAAGAATGCTGACCTTCCAAATGTTATGGTAAATATTTTAAAGGATTCATTAAAATCAGTATCAAAGGAACTTTCAGGTGCTAAGGTTGGAGTTTTAGGATTTGCTATGAAGGATTATTCAAATGATGATAGAATAAGTCCACCAATCGAAATTATAAAACTACTTATTGAAGCTGGTGCAAAGGTTGAAGCATTTGATCCTGCAGTACCAACTGATTATGATTTTAAGGTAGATTCATTAGATAAGGTTTTAAATGGAAAGGATGCTATTGTTGTTCTTGCTAAGCAAAAACAATTTGATGAAATTACTGCAGATAGCATAATATCTTCAGTTAATAAAAATGCGGTAGTATTTGACACAAGAAACCTATTTAAAGGTATAAAAGACGAATTAAATAGTTCAAATATTGTTTATACAACTATATAGTTGTATTTATTATAAGTATAATTGTTTGATATAATAAAAGGGTATTTTTATACCCTTTTATTTTTTGGAGGTAGAAAGTTATGATTATTCTTCATATGATAAGCGGAGGAGAGTCCGGTGGTTCAAAGAAACATCTTTTATCATTAGCTAATGAGATGAAGGAGAGAAAAAGTAAAAACATTATACTTTGTTTTATAGAGGGAGAATTATATAAAGAAGCTAAAGCTATGGGACTTAAAACTTACCTTGTTAAACAAGAAAAGAGGTTTGATTTATCTATTGTAAGTAAAATAAAAAGTATATGTAAAAGTGAAGGTGTAGATATTATTAATTCCCATGGAGGTAGAGCCAACTTTATATGTTATTTTCTAAAAAAATTCTTAAAGGTAAAATACGTTACTACTATACATAGTGATTATGAAAGTGATTATAAGGGAAATACATACAAAACACTTATATATACAAATATAAATAAAATAGCATTAAAATCATTTAATAACTATATTGCTGTTTCAGAAAATTTTAAAAAGCTACTAATAAAAAGAGGTTTTAGAGAAAATAGGATATTTACAGTTTATAATGGTATAGACACAAAAGAGACAATTTCTACTTTGGATTATAATGAGATTATAGATAAGTACTCTTTAAAAATATTTAAAAGATACATAGTAATGGTAGCAAGACTACATCCTATAAAGGGACATAGGGATTTTTTAAATGCATGTGAATTAATTTATGAACAAATAAAAGATACTGGCATAATATTGGTTGGAGATGGAAGTTTAAAAGAAGAATTAGTAAATCTTATACAAAGTTATAAAATAAAAAATAATATAATGTTTGTAGGATTTAAGGAACCAGGTGATTTTTTTAGGTTAGCTGAATTCACTGTACTCACCTCATATTCAGAAAGCTTTCCACTTGTTATACTAGAGTCAGGTTTATACGGTAAATGCGTAGTTGCCTCAAATGTAGGTGGCATACCTGAGATTATAAAGTCTATGGAAAATGGGCTTTTAACTATTCCAGGTAGTATAAATGATATAGCTGAAAAGTTAACTTTACTATTAGAAAATAGTAGTTTTTCAAAGGAATTTGGAGATAGACTTCGTGAAGATGTATTAAATAAGTTTTCAATTAAAGCTCTTGCAGATTCCTATGAAGAAATATGGAATAATATCTTAATGGGGGAATAGTATGAAAAATGAGAAGTATTTAGGGGTAGAAGTTTCGACTTATAGTATGGATGAGATTCTACTAAAACTAGATAATGTAATATTAGAAAATAAAAAGACCTTTATAGTTGCAATAAACCCTGAAAAAATAATGAAAGCTCAAGATGATAATAGTCTTTTGGAGCTTATTAATAGTGCGGATTTAAAAATTCCAGATGGATCAGGTGTGGTTCTTGCATCGAGGCTAAGTAATGGAAACATTAAAAGTAGGGTTACAGGAATAGACCTTATGAAAAATATCTGTATAGGTGCATCTAAAAAGAAATATAAAATATTTTTACTTGGGGCAAAACCAGAGGTTGCTAGAAGAGCCTCTGAAAAGCTAAAAGAAGAAATAAATGATATTCAAATAGTTGGTGTACAGGATGGATATTTTAAGGATGAGGAAAAAGTTATAAATGAGATAAACGATTCAGGGGCTAATATTTTATTTGTAGCTCTTGGAAGTCCTATGCAGGAAAAGTGGATTACAAAAAATATGGATAGGTTAAATTGTAATATTTTCATGGGTGTCGGAGGAAGTTTTGACGTTATTTGTGGGGATATTAATAGGGCACCTGTTTGGATGCAAAAGTGCGGAAGTGAGTGGGTATATAGATTGATTAAGGAACCTAGAAGAATAAGTAGGGTAAAAGTTCTACCGATGTTTATATTAAAAACTTTATCTAGGAGGGATTAGAATTGTCTAAATATAGAACAATGTCGCTTATATTTGGGCTATCTATAATAGTGGCTGTTTTTGGACTATATAGATTGGATACTGCTACTAAGTCAAAGGGAAATAGTAACTATTTGGTTGATATTAATACAAAATCTAATTTAAAGGATATTAGTAATACATGGTTTAGTAAATTAAGCTACAAAAATAAAAATTAAGCTAATACTAATGACAAAATAAAAGTAATTATGTTGAATTATAGAATTTGTTCAATTATAATTTAAAGGATATGCATAATAGCAAGGAGATGGAAATATGGTAGCGAACCAAGGAAAAGAGGAAAATATAAAAAGGGCCACAATTATAGTTATGCTAACCCTTTTTATAAGTAGATTATTAGGTTTTGTAAGAGAAGTAATTGTTGCAAGTGTATATGGGGCTTCAGTTCAAACAGATGCTTTTTTTGCAGCTTTTACTATACCAGATGTAATGTTTAACCTACTTATAGCAGGTGCACTAAGTTCAGGATTTATGCCTGTATTTACTTCTTATTTAGCTAGAGGAGAAGAAAAAGAAGCATGGAAGTCTGCAAATTCATTTATAACTATTTCTATGATATTTATAATCATTTTTAATATTCTTGGAATGACATTTGCAAGATACTTGGTACCTTTTGTAGCTCCAGGTATGGTTAAAACACCAGCTGGATTTGAATTAACAGTAAATCTTACTCAAATAATGTTTACTGCTGTTACATTTACAGTATTAGCAGGTCTTCTTAGAGGAATACTTAATTCATATAAAGTATTTACATCTCCAGCTATTGGTCCTGTTTTATATAATGTAGGAATGATACTTGGAGCAATGGTACTTGGAGCAACATCACTTGGAATATATGGAATGACAATAGGTGTTATATTAGGTGCGGTGATGAACTTTTTAGTTCAGGTACCTGATTTTAGAAGAGTTGGAGGAGCTAAATACTTAAAGTTATCCTTAGATTTTAAAGACCCTGGTTTTAGAAGAATGATTACACTTATGGTTCCTGCAATTATTGGGCTTTCAGTAAGTCAGCTTAATATTGTAATAAACCAAAGTATTGCATCATTAGTAGGTGATGGATATATATCCCTAGTAAGATATGCAAATAGAGTAATGCTTCTTCCACTTGGGATATTTGCTATGGGGATTGCAACTACATTGTTTCCAGTAATGAATACCCAAATTGCAAGAAAAGAATATGAAGGCTTTAAAGATACTTTCTCTGAGGGGTTTAGAACAATAATGTTTATAACAATACCTGCAGCTGTTGGTATGATAGTTTTAAGTGAGCCTGTAATTCGTGTACTATATAAATCCGGTTCATTTACAGAATCAGACGTTAAAATAACTGGTGTTATTCTCGCATGTTATAGTTTAGGACTTATAGGACAATCTGGAGTTCAAATTATAACAAGGGGATTCTATGCTATTCAAGATACAAAAACTCCGGTTAAGGTTGCTGCTATAACTGTTGCTGTAAATGCTATTTTAAGTGCTGGATTAACATTTTTAACCCCACTTGGCATTGCTGGAGTTTCACTTGCGTATTCGATTTCAAGTATGATAAATATGTATCTTCTATATAGGGGACTTAAGATGAAAACAAAGGGCCTTAGAACAAAGGAAATTGTAAAATCTTCAACTAAGGCATCTATAGCATCCTTTATTATGGGAGGAGCAGTTCTTATTATAGCTAGAACTATGGAAAGTATTGTAGGGGTAGAAACTAAACTTGACGAAGTAATTGCCGTAGGTTCAGCAATGATTATAGGAATACCACTATACTTTTATATTGCTTATAAATTTAAAATGTCAGAAATGGACTTTTTCTTAGCAAAAATTAAAAATAAGATAAAGAAGTCTAAATAAGTGAATTTCAAATTTAAAATATAGGCATACTATCCTTAGGAGGTGATATACTTGGATTTTTTAACTCTACTAAAATCAAGACATAGTGTAAAATCTTTTAAGGATCAGGATGTTCCAAAGGAAAAAATACAAAGTATATTAGAAAGTGTTACTTTATGCCCATCTTATAGGAATCTTCAAAGCTTTAAGGTACTATTAATTACTGATAGTAATGTTAAAGGTATGATAGAAGCAATTATTCCAGAGGATAATAGAGGGAAAAAGGGGTTTGTAGAAGCGCCTTTTTCAGTAGTTGTTGTAGCAGATGCAGGAGCTTCTGAAGATCAGAGAGAAAACAAATATTATATGTTTGACGGAGCTATTGTAATGTATAACATTCTACTTGCAGCTACTAATGAAGAACTTGGTTCATGCTGGATTGAGGTTGAAAATGAGGATGAACTTAAAAATGCATTAGATATTCCTAAGAAGTATAAGGTTATAGGGATATCTCCTATAGGTTATGCTGAAGATCCTACTGGGGATAATGGAAATACTGATTTAATAGATAAAAAGAGCATAGAAGAAGTTTCCTATGAAAATGTATGGAAAAATGAACTAAGTTATTTTTAAGGTGCCTATGCACCTTTTTTTAGTTATATAGTCTTAAAGGAGTGTACATAGTGAATTTAGAAAAGACAATTGATGTATTAAGAGAAGAGATAATAAAATCTACAAGGGAATTAATAGCTATAGAAAGTATTGAATCATCTCCAAAGGATAATATGCCATTTGGAGAAAACATACAAAAAGCTTTAGATTATGCACTTAATTTATCAAGAAAAATGGGCTTTAAAGTTGTTAATCTTGATAACTATATAGGTTATGCGGAATTTGGAGAAGGCGATGAATATATTGCTATTCTTGGTCATCTAGATGTTGTACCAGAGGGAGAAGGATGGATAGGAAGTCCATATTCAGGAGATTTAATAGATGGAAAGATTTATGGTCGAGGTGCACTTGATGATAAGGGACCTACTATTGCAGCTCTTTATGCTCTAAAGGCTATTAAAGACTCAAATATAAAAATAAATAAAAGAGTAAGAATTATTTTTGGGACGAATGAAGAAACCGGTTGTACAGATATTCCATATTACTTAGAGAGAGAAAAGCCTCCTATAATGGGATTTACTCCTGATGCAGATTTTCCTGTTATACATGGTGAAAAGGGATTACTTATTTTCGATGTAATGAAAGAAGTATTAGATAGGCAAACTTCAAGCTTTAAGGTAGTATATATTAAAGGTGGAACAAGGGAGAATATGGTTCCAGATTACTGCGAATCAGAAATCCTAACAGAGGAGAAAAGTAAATTTATAGATATCTTTAAAAGATTTATAGATGATACATATTTTGATATGAAATTTGAAGAAACAGATATGGGATTTATAATAAAAAGTTATGGAGTATCAGCACATGGAAGTACGCCTCATCTTGGGAAAAATGCTATTATGCAGCTTGTTAATCTTTTAGCATTACTTAATTTAAACGGAAGCTTAGGAGAATTTATAAGTTTTCTTAATAATAAAATTAGTTTTTCAACAAAGGGTGAAGGCCTTGAAATAAATCTTCATGATGAGGTTTCAGGAAGTCTTTCCATGAATCTTGGAATAATTGACGTTAAAATGGAAAGATGTCTGGTTTCTCTTGATGTTAGACATCCTGTTACATTTAAACTTGAAGATGTTATGAAGCCTCTAAAGAAAAATTTAATAAAAGAAGGTATGAAAATTCAAAACCTTACATATAACGATCCATTATACTTTGATGTAGACCATCCATTAGTAAAGTCACTACAGGATGTATATTGTAAAATTACAGGAGAAGATGTAGGACCAATAACCATTGGGGGTGGGACATATGCAAAGGAGATGCCAAATACAGTAGCATTTGGTCCTAGTTTCCCTGGAAATGAAGATGTGGCTCATAAACCAAATGAGTATATATCAGTTGAAGACCTAATAACATGCTGTAAGATATATTCCAATGCTATATTAAAGCTCTCAGAATAATGATAAAAGTTAATAATTTTTATGTTTGTAAGTAATAACTATAGAAGATATCTATAGCTATTACTTTTTTATTTCATATTTATTCAAATGTTTTAATGCTATAATTAGCCTAATATTAATAAAATTATTAATACTTTCATATATGTTTTATTAGATTAATTATAAAATGGGGTGATATTATGAGTAATAAGGGGAGGAAGTTAAAGGTAAAAAAAGAAAGAAAGTTATTATTTACATTTACATTGTGTTCTTTGGTTTTTTTATGTACTATGATATTTTCGCTTTATAAGATGATTGAAGTATCAAGATCATCTAAGAATATGGATTCATCTGAAGGTAATATATTATTAAAAAATAGAGAGTCAAATAAAGATTCATTAAGCAAGGTGAAGGATGTTAATGAAACTATAATAAAAATAAGTGCAGTAGGAGATTGTACACTTGGATCAGATACCGATGATAGGGGAAATAGTTTTACCTCTGTTTATAACAAAAAAGATGATCCATCTTATTTCTTTTCCGGGGTTAAAAATATATTATCATCAGACAGTCTCACAATAGCTAATTTAGAGGGACCACTTACTACAAGAGGAGAAAAATCATCGAAAAGATTTTCTTTTAGGGGAAGTCCGGAATATACTAAAATATTAACTACTGGTAGTGTAGAGGCAGTAAATCTTGCTAATAACCACAGTATGGATTATGGTCAGATTGCCTACGATGATACTAAAAAATACTTAAAGGGTGATGGAATAGAGTATTTTGGTAATAATGAAAAGTCTATAATAGAAAAGAATGGAATAAAAATAGGTCTTTTAGGATATAAAGGATGGAGTAGTAGTAATCAAATAAAAAAGAATATTGAACTTGAAATAAAAAGATTAAAAAGTGAAGTAAATCTTATTATAGTATCTTTTCATTGGGGTGATGAAAGGGCAAAAACCCCTAATAATATACAAAAAAGCTTAGGTAAACTAGCAATAGATAGTGGCGCAGACCTAGTGCTTGGACATCATCCCCATGTAATTCAAGGTATAGAGGAGTATAATGGAAAGTACATAGTATATAGTCTTGGAAACTTTAGCTTTGGTGGAAATACAAATCCTAAAGACAAAGATTCATTTATATATCAACAAAGTTTTAAATTTGATTCAAGCAAAAAAAATATTAAAATAGAAACTCCTTTAACAATACCTGTATCTATATCTTCAAGTGAAGGCTCAAATGATTATAGACCATATATCTTGGAAGGTGAGGAAAAGTCAAGGGTACTTAAGAAGATAGAAGAGAGATCCAAAATTATAAATTATTAAGTTTAAGAATATATTTTTCATAGGGTGGGAAACTACAATAAAATAATATTAATAGGTGGTTTCATGATACTATATGAGATTTTTAGTAAGTATACAACTTCTATATTATCAACAATTTCTATTTTAATAGGAAGTTTAGTTGGTTCATATTGTAGTTGGATTATTGCTAAGAAAACCAATTGTGAAAGTATTAAAGAGCAGTATAGGATTTTAGAAGAGAATAGAAAGTATGATTTATATCATCGAAACAAGAATATAGCAATAAGTGCTAATATTGTTAGACTTGATATTGCAAACTCAATATTTCAAAGTATAAGATTTTGTAGTAACTATAAAGAAAAGAGAGAAATAAATTACTATTCTATTCCTTCGACTAAGGATTATTCCTTACATGTTGCGTCACTTTCACAAAAATATTCAATTAAAGAGTTAAGTTATATATATCAATTATACGGTATAATAGATAGGTTAAATTATATAACAATAGGATATGAAAGATATGAAGAATCAGTAATCGTAGACGCATATACAAGTCTTCTAAGAAAAATTTATGGAGATAATTATAATATTGTAATAGATTTAGATGATAAACAGTTAAGCTACAAGGACTTATATAATAATAACCTTATTCTAGAAGGTTATAAAAAGGTGCTTAGCATACTTGATGAGATTTGTAATATTGAAGAAATAAATATAAACATAGTAAGTGATGATTTTGAAAGATAAATATTAATATGAAAAACTGGATAAGGAAAACCCTATCCAGTTTTTTAGTGATTAAAGTGACGTATTCCTGTAAATACCATAGGAATATCTAGTTCATTACATTTATTAATTGATGCATCATCATGAATTGACCCTCCAGGCTGAACAATTGATGATATATTATATTCCTTACATAATGTTACAATATCATCAAATGGGAAAAATGCATCTGATATAAGAACGCCTTTTCCACCTGACATATTTAAGGCATTTTTAGCTGCACCTATTCTACTAACCTCTCCCCCTGATATTCCAATAGTTTTTCCATCTTTAACTACTAATATTGCATTAGATTTAACGTATTTTGCTATTTTCATTCCAAATACCATATCATCTAAATCCTCTTTAGATGGAGATGTGTTTGTTACAACTTCTAATTTATCTAATACCTTTGAATCATTACTTTGAAGTAGAAGTCCACCGGATACTGAAATAACTTGTATTTCATTTTCTACCTTTGGAGTATTAATTTCAATTAGTCTAAGATTAACTTTCTTAGAGAAAAATTCTCTAGCATCAGTACTAAACTTAGGAGCTATTATAACTTCTAAGAATGTTTCACTTAACTTCTCAGCAAGATCTAGTTCAACTTCTCTATTAAATGCTACAATTCCACCAAATATTGATGTACTATCACATTCGTAGGCCTTTGTGTATGCTTCAAGTGGAGAATTAGCTACAGCTGCACCACATGGTATATTATGCTTAACTGCAGAGCATGCACATTCATCGAATTCATTAACAATTTTCCATGCTACGTCAATATCACGAATATTATTATATGAAAGGGCTTTCCCTTGAAGTATATTAAAGTCTTTTAATGAACCATCTTTATTAAGAGAAGTATAAAAGGCTGCTTTTTGATGAGGATTTTCTCCATATCTTAGTGTACTTTCTCTTTTAAATGACCCTGAATAGAACTCAGGAAAATCTTCTTCAAGTAGAAAGCTAGATATTGCGCTATCATACACAGCTGTGTATGAAAAGGCTTTCCCAGCAAGATATTTTTTCTTTTCAAAGGATAGTGAACCATTTGAGTTTATTTCATTCATTATATCTTCATAGTCATTTGGATCAATAACAGGAACAGAATATTTAAAGTTTTTAGATGCCCCTCTTATTAATGATGGGCCGCCGATATCTATATATTCTATTTTTTCATCAAAGGAAATATTAGAATTTACATTTTGAAAAAATGGATATAGATTAACTATTACCATATCAATACTTTCACAGTTCATTTTTTCAATTGTTTCTACATGTGATTTATCATCTCTTCTGTATAGTATTCCAGCATGAATTAGTGGGTGAAGTGTTTTAACTCTCCCGTCTAATATTTCTTCAAACCCAGTAACATCTTTTATTTCTATAGCGTTTATTTTGTTATCTAAAAGATAAGTATAGGTTCCCCCTGTTGATATTATTTCATAACCCTTTTCTACTAGAAAATTAGCAAATGGTATAAGATTTGTTTTATCAGAAACACTTATTAATGCTCTTTTCATATGTTTACCTCCTAAACCTAATATATATAAAATTTAACACAAAACATATTGACTTTAAAGAAAAAAAACTTTATGATATTATTAATTTAACTTGATAAAGTGATAAAGAGTGAAATCGTGAATATAGATAAGGGGGAAAGGTTATGGAGAGTATTAAGGGATTTGTACCTGAAGGTGTTGAGGATATTAATAGCTTAGAATTTGGGATGAAAGACAAGGTAATAGAGGGGATTAATCAGGTGTTTAAAAGTTTTGGATATAAGCAGATATTAACTCCAACATTTGAATACTACGACCTTTTCAATGACATTAAGGGAACTATAGACAAGGAAGAAATGTTTAAGTTAATAGATAGAAATGGAAGAATCCTTGTTTTAAGACCAGACGTTACTATTCCAATAGCTAGAATGGGGTTATCAAGCTATAAGGAGAAAAAAGAGGCGCTAAAGTTTTCATACTCAACAAGTGTATATAGAATGCAAAGTATTGAAAACGGAGGAAAAGCAGAATTTATTCAATCAGGTGTAGAATTCCTTGGAGAAGAGGGAGTAGATTCAGATGCTGAAATTATAGTAATTGCTATAAAGTCTCTTTTAAAATGTGGATTTAATAATTTTAAAATTGATATAGGTGAGGCATCATATTTTAAGTGTCTACTTGATGAAACTAAGCTTTTAAATAGTGAAATAAATGAAATAAAAAAATATATAGAAGCTAAAAATTTTACAGGACTTGAGTTTTATATCCACAGCTTAAGTATAGATGAAAATGTTAAAAAGGTTATATTAAGTCTACCAAGTTTATATGGAAATGTAGATAGGGTTATAGAAAGGGCTAAAGAACTTTCGCTTAATGAAAACATGAAAAAGGCTGTAGATAACCTAGGGAAAATCTATGAGGTATTAAAGGAATATGGTTATGAAAAGTACATCCTAGCTGACCTTGGAATTGTAAGCCATATAAACTATTATACAGGACTTGTTTTTAAAGGATATGTTAATGGATATGGACGTGAAGTTTTAGGTGGAGGTAGATATGATAATCTAACTAAAACATATGGAGAATATATGCCATCAACTGGCTTTGGCATAAATATAGATGCCATTATAGAGGCTATGAAAATAAATTCTCTTTGCGATGAGGCTGTTGAAAATGTAGATTATGGAATCATTTATGAGACAGACAAAAGAAAGGATGCTATAAGAATTGCAAGTCTACTTCGCGATGCAGGTTATAGTGTTGATACAAGAAAGTTAAAGGGTAATGAGTCAGGTTTAAATGGGTATAATAGGATAATACTTATTAAGGATAGAATTTACATTTCTAATAAAGAAGATGATAAAGAATCCTTCGAAGGAACCTATGAATTTATAGAAAGTTTAGGGAAAATGGTGTAAGGGGGTTAGGTAGTTGGATTATATTAATATAGCATTAGGTAAAGGCAGAATAGCTAAAAAAAGCATAGAGCTACTTGAAAAAATAGGAATAACATTTGATGATTATTCAGATGATAGTAGAAAATTAATATTTGAAAATAAAAAGGATAAAGTTAGACTTGTTTTTGTTAAGGCTACTGATGTTCCTGTTTATGTTGAAAGAGGAGCTGCTGATATAGGGGTTGTTGGTAAGGATACACTACTTGAGGAAAATAGGGAGCTTTATGAAATACTTGACCTTAACTTTGGAAAATGTAAGTTTTCAGTTGCGGCACCTACTGGATACAGCTATGGTAAGTCAGGCAAATTAAAGGTTGCTACAAAGTATCCACATGTTGCAAAGATGCATTTTAGCAAAAAAGGTGAAGATATTGATATTATTAAGCTTAACGGTTCAGTTGAACTTGCACCCCTTGTTGGCCTTTCAGATGTAATAGTAGACATTGTAGAAACTGGAACAACACTTAAGGAAAATGGTCTTGTTGTTATAGAAGATATATGTTCTATAAGTGCAAAAATGGTTGTAAACAGAGCAAGCTTTAAGGTTAAAAATGAAAAAATAGAAGAAATAATAGAAAAAACACGCGCTTTAGTTAAGGAGGATAAATAAATGAAAATAGTTAAAGTTAATAGTGAGAATTATATAGAATTAGTTGAGAAGATGCTTAATAGAGGAGAAGACTCATTTGATAAAATAGACGAAATAGTAGAGGGAATTATATCTGATATAAGAAAAAGAGGAGATAGTGCCCTAATCGAATACACAGAAAAGTTTGATAAGGTAAAACTTGAATCTTTAAGAGTAACTGAAGAAGAAGTTAAGGAAGCTGTTAAGGAAGTTGGAGAAGACTTTATAAGAATACTTGAAAAAGCTAAGGCGAATATTGTAAGTTACCACGAAAAACAAGTTGAAAAGTCATGGATGACAAACGAAGGAAATGGTAGCATACTAGGTCAGGTTGTAACTCCAATTGAAAGAGTTGGTATATATGTGCCAGGAGGAAAGGCTGCATACCCATCAACTGTTTTAATGGACGCTGTACCAGCTTTAGTTGCAGGGGTAAAGTCTATTGCAATGGTAACTCCACCACTAGCTGATGGAAAGGTAAACCCATATATTCTAGCATCAGCTTATGTTTGTGGAATAGATGAAATATATAAAATAGGTGGAGCACAAGCAGTTGCTGCACTTGCATATGGGACTGAAACAATAAAGCCAACTTATAAGATTGTAGGACCAGGAAATATATTTGTTGCAAGAGCTAAGAGAATGGTATTTGGAAAAGTTGGAATAGATATGATAGCAGGACCTTCAGAAATTTGTATAATAGCAGAGGATGGAGACGAAAAGCTAATCGCAGCAGATCTTTTATCACAAGCTGAACATGATGAAATGGCAGCAAGTGTACTTGTTACTACTTCAAGTGATCTAGCTGAAAGAGTATCAAAGGAAGTAGATGTACAATTAAAGTCACTTCCAAAATGTGAAATGGCACAAAGTGCAATTGATAACCAAAGTGCTATATTCCTAGTTGAAACACTTGAAGAAGCATTTGAAGTTGTAAACCAAGTAGCACCTGAACACCTTGAAGTTATGGTAGATAATCCATTTGAATACCTACCTAAGATAAGAAATGCAGGGGCGATATTCCTTGGAAAATATTCACCAGAACCTCTTGGAGATTACTTTGCAGGACCTAACCACACTCTTCCTACAAGTGGAACAGCAAGATTCTCATCACCACTTGGAGTACAGGATTATGTTAAGAAATCAAGCCTTATTTATTACTCAAAGGATGACTTAGCAGGCGTTAAAGATGATATAATAACATTTGCAGAGAATGAGGGGTTAACTGCACACGCAAATTCAATAAGAGTGAGGTTCTAACAATGGAAAATTATATTAAAGAAAAAATAAAAACTCTTAAACCATACGTGGTTCAAGAGAATGATTGCACAATAAAACTTGATGCTAATGAAAATTCAGAAAATCTATTTAGATCATGTTTTAATGACTTTGTAAAAAAGGTTTCTGAAGGGACGATTAATAGGTATCCAGACCCATCTTCAACGCTACTTAGAGAAAAGGTAGCAAACTATGTAGGAGAAGGCGTAGATCGTGATAATATTATATGCGGTAATGGTTCAGATGAGCTTATTTCATGTATCATATCAACCTTTGTAGGTGAAAGTGATACAGTAGTTACACATTCTCCAACTTTTTCAATGTACAAAATAAGCAATCAAATACTTGGTGGAAAGTTTATAGAGGTTCCATCAAATGAAAAATTTGAAGTTAATATAGATGAGATAATAAATGTATCAAATGAAAACAACGCTAAACTAATTATCCTATGTAATCCAAATAATCCAACTGGAACAATTATAAAAAGGGAAGACATAGAAAAGGTGATAAATTCAACTAATGCTGTTGTTATTGTTGATGAAGCTTACTATGAATTCCTTGGAGAAAGTTTAGTTGATATCGCAAAGGAAAATAAAAGAGTAATTGTTTTAAGAACTCTTTCAAAGGGATTTGCACTAGCAGGGGCTAGATGTGGCTATTTAGTAGCTAGCTTAGACACTGTAAATTCTATATTAAAGGTAAAACCACCATATAATCTAAATACTCTAACTCAATATGCAGGGGAATGCATACTTGATAACTATGAAAAGGTATCAAAATCTATTGAAAGAATTAAGTCTCAAAGAGATGCTATGCTTCCTAAGTTAAGAGAAGTAAAGGGACTTACTGTGTATGATACAGGTGCAAACTTTATACTTGTAAAAACTGATAAGTGCAGTGAAGTTATAAAGAAATTTGAAGAAGAAAAGATTCTTGTACGTGGTTTCTCAGAAGGGGCACTTGAAAACTGCATTAGATTTTCAATTGGATTTGAAAATGAAAACAATAAAGTAATTGAAATTATAAGTGAGGTTCTTGAAAATGAGAATTGCAAAGCTTAATAGAAAAACAAATGAAACTGATATAAAGTTATCTATAAACCTTGATGGAGAAGGAGTTAGAAATATTAATACAGGTGTTCCTTTTCTAGATCATATGATGGATTTAATGGCAAAGCATGGGTTCTTAGATTTAGATGTTGACTGCAAAGGTGATGTGCATATAGATGCACATCACACAGTTGAGGATATAGGGATAGTTTTAGGTGAGGCATTTAATGAAGCAGTAGGTGATAAAGCTGGAATAGTTAGATATTCAACTGTATTTACTCCTATGGATGAAGCTCTTTCAATGATATCACTAGACGTAAGTGGAAGACCGTTTTTACACTTTAATGTAGAATATACCGCAGACAAGGTAGGAGAATTTGATGTAGAGCTTTGTGAAGAATTTTTCAGAGCATTTGCATATAATGCAAAGGTAACTCTTCATGCAAATTTAAATTACGGAAAAAATAACCACCATATTATAGAGTCACTATTTAAGGGACTTGGACGCGCTATAAATCAGGCGTGTGAGAAAAAGGATAGTATAAAGGGAGTTTTATCTACTAAGGGAGTTTTATAGGAGGTACATTATGATAGCAATTATTGATTACGGTGTTGGTAACCTGAAGAGCATATATAACTCTCTAAAAAGAGTTGGAATAGATTCAGTTGTAACAAGTGACGAAAATGTAATAAATAGTGCAGAGAAAATAATACTTCCTGGTGTTGGGGCATTTAATGATGCTATGGAGTGCCTTAAAAAGTCTGGACTTATAGACTGTGTTAAGGAAAATATAGCTAGTGGAAAGCCAACACTTGGAATATGCCTAGGAATGCAATTATTATATGAGAAAAGCTATGAAGACGGAGAATTTGAGGGACTTGGTGTTCTTAAAGGGGAAGTCGTAAAGATAAAAGAAGGTGTAAAGATTCCTCATATGGGATGGAATAGCCTTAAAAAAGGAATAGACCACAAAATAGCTGAGGGAATAAATGAGGGAGAATATGTTTATTATGTTCACTCATACTATGTAGAACCAGATACTATGGATGAGGTTGTGTTTTATTCAGACTATAATGTTTGTGTTCCAGGAGTTGTTGCTAAGGGAAATATAATAGGAATGCAATTCCACCCAGAGAAAAGTGGAGATACAGGACTTAAGCTTTTAAAGAATTTTGGGGGTATGTAAATATGCTAGCAAAGAGAATAATTCCATGTCTTGATGTTAGATCAGGAAGAGTAGTTAAGGGGAAAAAATTTACAGATATATCAGATGTAGATGATCCTGTAACTCTTGCTAAATTCTATAGTACATCAGGTGCAGATGAATTAGTATTTTATGATATAACTGCAAGTTCTGAAGAAAGAGATATATTCCTTGATGTTGTTGAAAATACAGCAAAGGAAATAAATATTCCTTTAACAGTAGGGGGAGGAATAAAAACAGTAGAAGATTTTAGTGCAGTTTTAAAGGCAGGTGCTGATAAGGTATCAATTAATTCATCAGCAGTTAGGAATCCAAACCTTATTAAAGAAGGTGCCTTAAAGTTCGGTAGACAATGCGTAGTTCTTTCTATGGATATTAAGAGAAATAGTGAAGGGATATGGAAAGTATACGTAAAAGGTGGAAGAGAAGAAACAGACCTTGAAGCTGTATCATGGGCACTTGAAGGAGAAAAGTTAGGTGCTGGAGAAATAGTTATTAATAGTATAGATACAGATGGAGTACGTGAGGGGTATGACCTTGATATAACAAAGAAAATATCTGAGCTTGTAAATGTACCGGTTGTAGCATCTGGTGGAGCAGGAAAAAAGGAAGACTTTCTAACTGTTTTAACTACAGGTAGTGCTGATGCTGCACTTGCAGCTTCTGTTTTTCACTATAAAGAAATAGACATAAAAAACCTTAAGGAATACCTATATGAAAATGGTGTTGAGGTTAGGAGGATATAATATGGAAATAAAATATGATGCAAATGGACTAGTTCCAGCGGTTATTCAATGCGTAAACACAGGGAAAGTTTTAATGCTTGGATATATGAATAGTGAATCACTAGAAAAAACTATAGAAACTAAAAATGTATGGTTTTACAGTAGAAGTAGACAAAAGCTTTGGATGAAAGGTGAAACATCAGGAAACATTCAAGTAGTAAAGAGTATAAAGTCTGACTGTGACAATGATGCACTACTAATTGAAGTAGAAAGCAGAGGTCCTATTTGCCACACTGGAAATAGTACATGCTTCTTCAATGAAATTGAAAAAGAGTCTGAGTATGTAAATATTGTAGATGAACTTTATAAGACAATAGTACACAGAAAAGAAAATCCTGTTGAAGGTTCATATACTAACTATTTATTTGATAAGGGTGTAGATAAGATTCTTAAAAAGGTCGGAGAAGAAACAAGTGAAGTTATTATAGGAGCTAAAAATGATTCTAAGGAAGAAATGAGTTATGAAATTTCAGATCTTATTTATCACTTATTAGTTCTTATGGTAGATAGAGGAGTTAAGGTAGAAGATATAAAGGCTGAGCTTTTAAAAAGATTTAAGTAGAGTTAAATGGAGTAAATAGTTTTATTTACTCCATTTTTATATATATCTAAGGTATGGATTTTAAATAAAAACTTTATTAGAATTTAATTAGAAGATTGGTAAATAATTAATATATAAAGTTTGTGGAGTTGATATATATGGACTATGAAAGTAAAGTAATAAAAGAAAACATTCAATGGCAGGAAGAGATGAAAAAACCTCCGAAGTCATCTAGCATAATAGCAAAGAGTATTCAAAATAAGGTGAATAGTATGGTACCTGAAAAAGTACATGAAATTATAACAGATACAATAAAAAATATGATAAAGATGGTTTTAAAGGGTTCAGAGTTTATAAGTTCGAAACCATATGTATCCTTAACACTAAAGGAGAGGGAATACCTTATAGATGAAAAAGTAAAATCCTATAGAAAAGGAGGAGTAATAGCGGGAGCAGGTATAGGCGCTGGAGGGATAATTTTAGGGCTTGCAGATTTTCCGGTTTTAGTTAGTATAAAAATAAAATTATTATTTGATATAGCTTTGATTTATGGTTTTGATGTAACTAATTTAAATGAAAGGCTTTATATACTTAACATATTTAAATTAGCTTTTTCAAGTGATGAAAAAAGAAGAAGTGTTTATCTAGATGTTGCTAATTGGGAAGAAGTTCAAGCTTCCTTTCCAAATAATTATGAAGACTTTGACTGGAGAGATTTTCAGCAAGAATATAGGGATTATATAGATATATCTAAGATGCTACAGCTTCTTCCTGTAGTTGGAGCAGCATTTGGAGCAGCAGCTAACTACAAACTTTTAAATAGACTATCATATATAGCTAAAAATGCATATAGATTAAGAATATTAAAGCAAAAAGGGCTTCTTTAAATTAAGAGGCCCTTTTGATATATAATTGTTACTTATATTATAAATATTTGTTTTAGTCGTTATATATATTCTGTATGTTGACAAATTTCTTGCATATATATATAATTTGTTCTGTTTGGTAATAATCAGGAGAATTTTGTAGGAAGCCGACCTTTTAATAAGTAAGTATGGGAGGTAGTAAAATGGAAATTGGAGAAAATATAATCGAACTAAAAGGACTAAGTAAGGAATATGATGGTCAGAAAGTATTAAAGGAAATTAATCTTTATGTTAGAAAAAATGAGTTTATAACATTACTTGGACCAAGTGGTTGTGGAAAAACTACAACATTAAGACTAATTGGAGGATTTGAAGTTCCAACTAGTGGCCAAATTTTATTTGAAGGTAAGGATATCGCAAGTCTTCCTCCGTATAGAAGAAGGGTAAATACTGTTTTTCAAAAGTATGCTTTGTTTCCTCATTTAGATATTTATGAAAATATTGCATTTGGCCTAAGACTTAAGGGAATGGATGAAGATTTAATTGATTCAAAGGTAAAGGACATGCTTCATCTTGTAAACTTAGATGGTTTTGAAATACGTGATGTTGATTCACTAAGTGGAGGGCAACAACAAAGAGTCGCAATTGCAAGAGCACTTGTTAATGAACCAGAGGTACTACTACTTGATGAACCGCTAGCGGCATTGGACCTTAAAATTAGAAAAGAAATGCAAACTGAGCTTAAGAAGATGCAACAAAGACTAGGGATAACCTTTATTTTTGTAACCCATGATCAGGAAGAGGCACTAACTATGTCTGATACTGTTGTTGTTATGAAGGATGGTAGCATTAGGCAAATTGGTACTCCGGAGATGATATATAATGAGCCTAAAAGTGCATTTGTTGCTGAGTTTATAGGAGAAAGTAATATTGTTAGTGGAATTATGCATGAGGATTTGGTGGTTGAATTTATAGGAAGAAAATTTAAATGTTTAGATAAAGGCTTTAAGGAAAAGGAAGAGGTTGATGTTGTTATAAGACCTGAGGACATCAAAATAGTAAATTTTGATGAAGGAATGCTTATAGGTACAGTAGAATCGGTAATTTTCAAAGGTGTCCACTATGAAATGATAGTAAATGTATCAGGAAATGAGTTTATGTTACATAATACTCATATGGCAAAGGTAGGTAGCAAAATAGGACTAAGAATAGACCCAGACGATATTCATATTATGAAAAAGGTAGATAATAAATATGATAAATAGAAAAAAGCTACTAGCTTCACCTCATATAATTTGGACAATACTATTTACTATTATTCCTGTAATTTTGATATTTTCATATAGTTTTACATATAAGAATGGAGAAGGTGTTAGATTTACCCTTGAGCACTTTAAAAGATTTTTAGAACCATTATATTTAGATGTACTATGGAGATCTATATTATTGGCCTTAGTTAGTACGATTATATGTTTAATTCTAGGTTATCCACTAGCTATGATTCTTGCAAATTCAAGGCTAAAGTCAAGGAACTTATTAGTACTTCTTTTAATAATACCTATGTGGATGAACTTTCTTTTAAGAACATATGCATGGATGAATATACTAGAGAAAAGTGGACTTTTAAATAAAGCTTTATCATTTATTGGACTACCAACTATTAATATTATGTATACTAACTATGCGGTTGTGTTAGGAATGGTTTATAACTTTTTACCATTTATGATACTTCCTATTTATACTGTTTTAACAAAAATAGATAATAGGTTAGTAGAGGCTGCACAGGACTTAGGTGCAAATAAGGTAATTGTTTTCAAAAAGGTGATACTTCCATTAAGTATTCCAGGAGTTATATCAGGTATTACTATGGTGTTTATGCCTGCAGTAACCACCTTTGTTATATCAAGGCTACTTGGTGGAGGCCAATATACATTAATAGGAAACTTAATAGAACAGCAATTCCTAACGACATTAGATTGGAACTTTGGTTCTGCTATAAGTGTTATTATGCTCATTGTAATTCTTATGAGTATGGGAATAATGTCTAAATATGACAAGGATAAGGAAGGTGTTGGACTATGGTAGGAAAGTACTTAAAAAGAATATATACCTTTCTTATATATTTGTTTTTATATGCTCCAATAGGAGTTTTAATAATATATTCATTTAATAAGTCACGCTCCCGTGGGAATTGGGGAGGATTTTCACTAAAGTGGTATAGGGAGTTATTTAATGACCCTCAGATAATGAAGGCACTATATTATACATTAGTGGTGGCTGTTTCCTCAGCCTTCATTGCTACAATAATTGGTACCGCTGCATCACTCGGAATACATTATATGAAAAGAAGAGGTAGAAATGTAGTTATGAACTTAACATACATTCCTGTTCTTAATGCAGATATAGTAACAGGTGTAGCATTAATGTTACTTTTTATTGCTGTAAATATACCACTTGGACTGACTACACTACTTTTAGCACATATTACATTTAATATTCCCTATATAATATTATCTGTATTACCAAAGCTTAAGCAAATGGATCCAAATCTACAAGAAGCAGCACTTGATTTAGGTGCAACTCCTATAGTGGCATTTAAAAAAGTAGTACTTCCAGAAATTATGCCAGGAGTTCTAACAGGTGCACTACTAGCATTTACTATGTCACTTGATGACTTTGTTATAAGCTTTTTTACTACTGGAGGAGGGGTATCAAATCTTTCCATTCAAATATATTCGATGGCAAGGGTAGGTGTAACCCCTACAATAAATGCACTTTCTACTCTTTTATTTGTAACAGTACTAGGATTATTGTTACTTGTAAATTCTAGAGATGGAAAAAGTGCTAAAAGACAAAAGAGAAGAAAGAAGAAAAGTAAAAAAACTACTTTAATAAAAATATTAGTAGCTGTTACTATACTTGTTACGATAATTGGATATGCGGGATTAACATCTAATTCGGAAAAGGTAGTATTAAATGTATATAACTGGGGGGAATACATTGATAAGTCTGTTATAGGTGAATTTGAAAAGGAATATGGTATTAAGGTAAATTACGAAACATTTGCAACAAACGAGGATATGTATGTAAAGATAAAATCTGGTGGAAGTAGTTATGATGTTACCTTTCCATCTGATTACATGATAAGTAAAATGGCAAATGAAGGATTACTTTATGAAATAGATATGAAGAATGTTCCTAATTATAAATATATAGATAATGTTTTAAAGAACCAAGTATTTGACCCTAAAAATAAGTATTCAGTTCCATATACATGGGGAACAGTAGGTATTATATATAATAAGAAGTTAGTAAAAGACAAGGTAGATAGCTGGGATATACTATGGGATAAAAAATATTCTAAAGGCATAATGATGTTAGACAGCCAAAGAGAATCAATTGGAATTGCTCTTCAAAGAAGAGGAAAATCACTTAATAGTGCCAACACAGAGGATTTAAACATCGCTAAAAAGGATTTAATTGCTCAAAAGCCTCTTGTTCTTGCTTATGTAGTAGATGAAGGTAAGGATAAGATGGTTGCAGGAGAAGCAGCTATGATGGTTACTTGGGCAGGAGATGCTATGACAATGATGGCAGACAATAAAGATTTAGCATTTGCAGTACCACATTCAGGAAGTAATATATTCTTTGATTCTATGGTTATACCAAAAACATCAAAGCACAAGGCAGAAGCAGAACTTTTTATTAATTTTATGACTAGAACAGATATATCATTAAAAAATACACTTGAAACTGGATATTCAACTCCACAGGTAAATACAAAAAAGGCACTTCCTAAGGAAATAAAAGAAAATAAGACAGCCTATCCAGATAAAAGTATTATAGAAAAATGTGAAGCATATCAGGATCTTGGAAGTAGGGTTTATTTATATGATAGAATTTGGACGGAAGTAAAAGCCGCTAGATAATAAATTAAATTAAAACAATAACCTAGGTAAAAAAATACCTAGGTTATTGTTTTAATTTAATTTATCAAGGGATAGGAATTCATATCCTTCAGCCTTTAAATCCTTAATTACAGAATCAAGTGCCTTAGTATTACTTTCTGATACTGCATGGAGTAAAATTACACATCCATTGTGCATGCCACCTTTTATTTTTTTTATTGTATGTTCAACAGAAGGCTGGTTATTAACCTCCCAGTCTTTATGTGCAAAGCTCCAAAATACACTTTTATAGCCTAGCTTCTCTGTTAGATATAAAGATTTTTCACTATATCTTCCCATAGGTGGTCTAAAAAATTTAGGCATATCCTTACCAGTTACAGCCTTAAAGGATTCCTCTGTATCTGTAAATTCCTTATTAAACTTATCCTCATCATCTGTAACAGATGGCATAGCCGGATGATTAGATGTATGGTTACCAACTATATGACCTTCATTAACCATTCTATTGATTAGGTCTTTTTCTTTCTCTATGTAAGGTTTGGTAACAAAGAAAGCGGCGGGTACATTATTAGCCTTTAAAATATCTAGGATTTCTCCAGTATAACCATTTTCATATCCTTCATCAAAGGTTAAATAAAGCTTTTTAGATGAAGTATCTCCTACAAAATAACCAGAATATTTCTTTAAAAGCTCATTAACGCTTTCAACTATTTCAGGGGTTCTAAATTCTTTATTTGGTCTATAACCCCAATGAATTTCTTTGTTAGATAATGATGAAGCATCAGCACTCTTACTAGGTTTAGATGAGGCCTCTTTAGTTGAAACTTTACTTTCATTTTCAGTTTTATTATTAGGAAGTTTCTCAGAATTATTATCCTTAGACTCCGTAATATTATTTCCCTTACTAATATTACTAGTATTAGGGTTATTATCATTATACTTTGCACATGATGAAAGAGATAAAGATAATAAGATTGTTAAAGAAATAATAAGTTTTTTTTGCATATTTTACCTCCATATTATTCTTTGATATACTTAGTATGGTTAAAATTGAAAATGATATACTATATAAAGAGAGAAATAATTTAAATTATTAACAATTATATTTGATAAATAGATATTTTCATAGTTAATATGAATTAATACGAATGAGGTTATTTTATGCTAGATTTATTTGTTCAGGATTTAGAAAGTCTTTATAACGATATAAAAAAGTTTAAAGAAAAAGAATATATAGAAAAATTTAAGAAAAGGTGGAAAATAAATAAAAGTATAGGGGAGTTTTATCAAGGTATTTCTTTAAAGGAAAGTAAAAAGAAAAGTGGAAGCTTTTACACTCCATTTGATGTAGTAGATTATATTAATAGTAATATATCTAAAAATATAAAAGATAAAAAAGAATATGAGATTAAAATATTAGATCCTTCATGTGGTGGAGGATATTTTTTAATAGATATATATATAAAGCTAGAAAAGCTACTCTCTGACATAAACTTTCCAATGAAAGAAAAGTTTATTATAGATAAGATTATATATGGATATGACATTGATAAGGTTGCGACTCTAATAACAATAATTGAGCTTTTTTATCTTTCAGGATATATAAGTGAAAATATATTTAATAAAGACTTTTTATTTGATAATAATGATATAAAATATAACTATATATTAGGAAACCCACCTTACATAGGTCATAAAGTATTAGAGGCAAGCTATAGAAAAGAACTATCTAATTTCTATGGTGATGTTTTTTATGATAAAGGTGATTTAAGTTACTGTTTCATAAAAAAATCAATAGACTTACTAGTAAATGGTGGACACCTTGTATTTTTTACATCTAGATATATACTTGAATCATTATATGGTAGGGAAATACGTAGGTTTATACTGGATAATTGCAATATAAACAGGATAATTGATTTTTATGGTGTGAGAATAGTAAAAGGTGCAGGAGTAGATAATGTAATACTTAATTTTGAAAAAGCAAACTATAAAAATGATACCGCAGAATATTTTAAAATTAATATAGAAGGAAAAGATAAAGGTGCTGAAGTTTTTAATGATATTGATAAAGGTCTAGGTAAATATACAAGACATATTAAAGTAAATACTAGTGAACTTAATCCAGAAGGATGGAGTTTTTTAAGTAAAGAAGAAAAAAATATAATATCTAAAATTTTGAATAAATGTAATGTTAGATTAGGTGATATAGCAGATAGCTTTCAAGGAATTATTACTGGTAAAGATGAGGCTTTTATAATTAAAAAGGAAGATGCTAAGTTACATAGTATAGAGAATGACTTATTAAAGCCTTGGATAAAGGGAAAGCAAATAATAAAGTTTAAGGTTAATTCATCAGATAAGTTAATTGTTTATTCCGATATAATTAAGGATGAAAAGGATTATCCTAATACACTTAAGTATTTATCTTTTTATAAAGAAATACTTCAAAAGCGTAGAGAGTGTGTAAGGGGATTGAGAAAGTGGTATAACATACAATGGGGAAGAAAAGCTGAGTTATTCGAAGGTAAGAAGATTATTTTTCCCTATAAGTCAGATTCTAATAGGTTTTCAATTGACATTGGTAATTTTTTTAGTGCGGATATATATTCAATAGTGCTTAAAAAAGAATATGAACACTATACATATGAATACATTGAAAGTTTACTTAATAGTAGTGTATATGAGTTTTATATAAAAACAATTGCCAAAAAGTTAGGGGATAGTCTTTATGAATATTACCCAAATAAAATAATGAATATATTTATTCCCGAGGTTATTAAAGATATATGTAGTATTTATAACTCTAGTAATACGGATATTAACAAAATAGATAATATCCTAGGGCAATATTTTGGTATTACTGAAGAGGAATTTAAGCTTATAAAACTATGGTGTAGCTAGTATGTGAAGCACATAAATGAACACTGGGCTCATGTTTACATTTAAAGAAAAATAATATATAATCATACTTGATTGTATCGAATTTTATGTTTTTTTTAAACTATCAATGATATATTGGCAAACCGCCTTTCGTCTGCGTCAAGGACGAAGGGCTTTTTTTCGCAAATTACATACTTAGGAGGGATTACATGGAGAGCAAAAAAGTTATATTCAGTGGAACTCAGCCTTCAGGAAAATTAACATTAGGAAATTATCTAGGAGCACTTAAGAACTGGGTAGACCTTCAAGATGATTATAATTGTTACTATTGCATAGTAGACTTACATGCTATTACTGTGCCTCAAGAACCAAAGGATTTAAGAGCAAGAACACTAGAAGTTCTAGCTCAGTATATAGCATCAGGAATTGACCCAGAAAAGAATACTTTATTTATACAGTCACATGTAACAGCTCATGCTGAACTTGCATGGGTATTAAACTGCTTAACATATATGGGTGAGCTTAATAGAATGACCCAGTATAAGGAGAAGTCATCAAAGGTTGGAGCTAATTTAAATGCAGGATTATTTACATACCCTTCATTAATGGCTGCGGATATATTATTATATGGTTCAGATTTAGTTCCTGTTGGTGAGGATCAAAAGCAGCATCTAGAGCTTGCACGTGATCTTGCAGCGAGATTTAATACAAAGTATAGCGAAACATTTAAGGTTCCAGAGCCTTATATTCCAAAGGTTGGGGCTCGTATTATGAGTTTACAGGAGCCAACTAAAAAAATGTCTAAGTCAGATGATAATAAAAATGCATTTATATTGTTATCTGAAACTGCAGATGAAACAAGAAGTAAGGTTAGAAAAGCTGTTACAGATTCAATAGGGGAAGTAAACTATTCTGATGATCAGCCTGGAATAAAAAATCTTCTTACAATGTATTCTATTTTTACAGGAGAGTCAATAGAATCTATAGTAGATAGATATAAAGGGGAAGGATACGGTAAATTTAAGGAAGATACTGCAGAAGCCATAATAGAAGGACTTAGACCATTGAGAGAAAAGTACAATTACTTAATGAGTAATAAAGACTATCTTGAAAACATATATACAGATGGAGCTAAAAAGGCTGAATATGCAGCAAGAAAGATGTTAAGAAAAGTTTATAAAAAAGTTGGATTTATACCAAGAAAGTTTGACTAAAAGGGCAGATAATATCTGTCCTTTCTAAAGTTTAGAAAGGATGAGGGAATGAATAAAGATAAATTAAAAAAATCCATACTAAAGAATGGTTTAAAGGTTATAACCTATGAAGCAGAAGGAAATATTTTTTCTTTAGGTTTTGGTGTAAAAGTAGGTTCCCTATATGAAAACGAAAAAGTAAGCGGTATATCCCATTTAATAGAACATATGCTTTTTAAAGGAACAAAAAATAGAAATATAGATGAATTTAATATGGATTTAGAAGAGTTAGCTACTGAAATGGATATATATACATCCTATGATCAAACTGTTTTAGGAATAGATGTAATAAAAACGAAGGCAGATAAGGCAATGGAAATAGTAGCTGATATGATGATGAATCCACTTTTTGATGATAAGGAATTTAAGCTTGAGAAAAAGGTTATACTTGAAGAGATAAAAATGGGCGAAGATGACCCAGAGGATATAGCTTATCAAGGCCTTTACAAAGAAGCATTTCCAAGTAGATGGCATAATTATTATATAGCAGGAACACTAAAATCTGTTAAAGCTACTACAAAGGAAGAAGTAATAGAGCATCATAAGAAATACTACGTTCCTAATAATTCAATAATGTGTGTAGTAAGTTCATATTCCCATGAAGAGGTACTCCAAATTGCAGAGAGACATTTTGGAGATTGGAAGGAAGGGGAAGTTGAAGCTGTAATAGAGGAGCACATAGATATTCCATTTAAAAAGGTAAAAAAACATAAAAAAGGAATATCCCAGGCTCATGTTATATATGCCTTTGACATTCAAAATCTAACTAGGGAAGAAAGTATAGTATTAACCCTATTTAGTGAAAAGATAGGATCAGGTGGAAACTCTATTTTATTTAAAGAGCTTCGTGATAAAAGAGGACTAGCATATAGTGTATATAGTGATATAGATTTCATGAATAATCTTAAAATGATGTATATATATGCTGGAGTTTCAAGTGAAAATGTAAATGAGACATGTCTAGTAATAGATGATATGATTAATTACATTAAAGGTGAATTTAAAATAACTGAAAAATCTCTAAGCCTATTAAAGGAAAGATTTATAATAGATACAGAAGTAACCCTTCAGTCATCTTCAACTATAGTTGAGTATATGATGCAAGGAGAGATAGAATATAATAACCCTTTAGAATATCTTGAAGTTCTAAAGGTAATGAATGAGGTATCAACTAAGGAGCTTGAAGAAATAGCGAGTAAGGTATTTAACAATCCATTGATTTATATTTTAATGCCTAAGGAATAGATAAATTTAATTTAAAACCTCTATAGTAAAATTGGCACTATGCTATTTTCTATAGAGGTTTTTTCGTCTTTTTATAGAATATTTATCATAAACACTTTATTATTATAGTGATTAAGGTAGAATAAAAGCTAAAATTAATAAAAGACTAAAGAATTTGTAATACGATTCTTTAATTTATTTAAAGGGTTTAACTATAAGGCGAAAGAATATATTATCTTGAGGTTACGTAATATGGAGGGATTAATATGTTTATAAGTTTTGATAGAAAAGATGCAACCTTGGTTGTAACTTTAGTTGGAGAACTTGATCATCATAATGCAGAAATAGTGAGAATTAAAATAGACAATAAGATAGATGAGCTTGGAAGTCAAAATATTATATTTGATTTTAATGGAGTGAACTTTATGGACAGTTCAGGAATTGGAGTAGTTATGGGTAGATATAGAAAACTTTCAACAACAGGCGGAAAAGCTTGTGTTATAAATTTAAAGCCTCAAATAAAGAGAGTTTTTGAATTAAGTGGACTTTTTAAGATAATTCCAGAATATGAAGATATTCAAAAGGCAGTTTCAAATTTATAGGAGGGTTAAGTAATGTTTGAAAATCATATGAAGTTAGAATTTCCAAGTATATCTGAGAATGAGGCCTTTGCAAGAATTGCAGTAGCAGCCTTTGCCTCCCAACTTGATCCAACAATTGAAGAGCTTTCAGATGTCAAAACAGCAGTTTCAGAGGCAGTTACTAACGCTATAATACATGGATATGAAAACTCCTATGGAAATATAATAGTGGAATGTGAAATAAAAGGAAATGTACTAACCGTAGAAATAAGAGATTTTGGACATGGGATTAGTGATATTGATTTAGCAAAACAGCCTTTATATACATCTAAACCAGAGCTTGAAAGATCAGGAATGGGATTTACCGTTATGGAGTCATTTATGGATGGCATGGAAGTAGAAACTAGTAAAGAAGAGGGTACTAAAGTTAAATTAATAAAAATTTTCAAATCAGTATCAGTATAGCTTGGAGGTAAGATATGTATAATGAAAAAACAAGCTATGATATGATAAGTCAGGAGGAAACTTTAGAACTCTTAAAAAGGGCCCAAAGCGGAGATCAAGAGGCACAGGATGTATTAGTAAGATGTAATATAGGGCTTGTTGCCTCTATTGCTAAAAAGTTCTTAAATAGAGGCTATGATTATGAAGACCTATTCCAACTTGGTTCAATAGGAATAATAAAGGCAATAAAAAACTTTAATTCTGAATTTAATGTTAAGTTTTCAACCTATGCTGTTCCTATGATTATGGGAGAAATTAAAAGGTTTCTTCGAGATGATGGTATGATTAAGGTTAGTAGGAATCTTAAAGAAACATCTAAAAAGGTTAAAATCATAAAGGAAAGATTAGCAAAGGAAGAGGGAAGAGAAGCTTCTGTTGAAGAAGTAGCAAAGGAACTTGGTATAAGTTCTGAGGATGTTATTTTAAGTTTAGAAAGTACAAGTCAACCGGGGTACTTATATGAAACGATTCATCAAGATGATGGATCTCCTGTTCTTTTAATAGATAAAATAGGTGAAGATAGAGATTATGGAACAGAAGTAGTTAATAAAATAGCTCTTAAGGATCTAATAGGTACATTAGATTCAAGAAGTAGGCAAGTAATTATTCTTAGATACTTTAAAGATATGACACAAAATCAAATAGCTCAAATACTTGGAATATCTCAGGTACAAGTATCTAGAATTGAAAAAAAGGTTTTAAAATATTTAAAGGAAAGTTTATCATAGAAAGATTTATAAATTAACATTTAACAATATGAGGTCATATTGTTTATTTTAAAGTATATATTTACAAAAAATAACAAAAAAGATTGGAGTAATCCAATCTTTTTGTTTTTTATACATAATATTTTAAACTTATATAGAAGTTAAGACTATAAATTTTAGGGCTTCGGATAAAAAAAAATTATTTGGTAAAAATAAATAATAAACTTAGGAGGTGAATATCTTGAAAAGCCTAAAAAGTAATGATTTTATAAGTGGAGTTTGTACTCAGAGCAAATCCTCTAGGTATGACTACAATAAAATAAATGTTGATTCAACCTCAATTAGTGTAGGTAGTGAAGGAATCTATAAAGAAAGTAGGTAATAAACTTGGAAAAGAAAACGGAAAAAAAGTTATCTAAAAAGTATAGTCAGATGGTAGAAGACTCAACACCTCCTTCAAATTTATTATTTAATTGTGTAAAAGCATTTATAATAGGTGGCATTATTTGCGTTATAGGACAATTTGTAATGAACTACTTTATATCTTTAGGAGTAGATAAGGAACAGGTAGGTTCATATGTATCACTTGTAATGATTTTTATTGGAGCATTTTTAACAGGAATTGGAGTATATGATGATATTGGTAAGTTTGCAGGTGCAGGTTCAGTTGTTCCTATAACAGGTTTTGCAAATTCAATCGTCTCTCCAGCTATGGAGTTTAAAAGAGAAGGATATGTACTTGGAGTTGGAGCTAAAATGTTTACTATAGCAGGACCAGTACTAGTATATGGAATATCCTCTTCTATTGTTGTTGGTATTATTTATTATTTTATAAAATAATGAGGTGAGATAAGTGGCTATTAAGAAGTTAGGCAAACAAACAGTAAAACTTGAAAATCCTCCATCAATAGTATCCACAGCATCAATAGTTGGTTCTAAGGAAGGACAGGGACCATTAAAGGATAAGTTTGATATTATACTTGATGATGATCTATGGGGAGAGGATTCATGGGAAAAAGCGGAAAGTAAAATGCTTGAAAATGCAGTAAAATTAGCAATTGATAAAGGAAACCTATCACCAGATGAGATTGATTATATGTTTGGTGGAGATTTACTAAACCAAATTATATCAGCAAGCTTCGCAGCAAGGCAATTATCGATACCTTTTTTTGGTCTTTATGGTGCATGTTCAACAATGACAGAATCATTAAGCCTTGCATCTATGATAATTGATGGAGGATATGCAGATCATTGTATAGCGACTACTTCAAGTCATTTTGCTGCAGCAGAAAGACAGTTTAGATTCCCTCTAGAAATGGGATCTCAAAGAGCTCCATCAGCACAGTGGACAGCTACAGCATCAGGCGCAGCTCTTTTATCAAAGGAAGGCGATGGACCATATATTACCCATGTAACGACTGGAAAGGTTATAGACTTTGGAATAAAGGATTCAAATAACATGGGAGCTGCTATGGCACCTTCAGCAGCAGATACGATACTTAGACACTTTAAGGATACAGGGTTACAACCAAAGGATTATGATCTTATCATAACTGGAGATTTAGGTGAGGTAGGAAAAGACCTTGCTATAAAGTTATTAAAGGAGAATAATTTAGATATATCATCAAATTTTACAGATTGTGGAGTTGAGATTTTTGATATTAAAAATCAAGATGTAGGATCTGGTGCCAGTGGATGTGGATGTTCAGCATCTGTATTTTGTGGACATTTTTATTCTTTACTTAAATCAGGAGAATTGAATAAAATACTTATACTTTCAACAGGAGCTTTAATGAGCCCAACAAGTACACTGCAAGGTGAAAGTATACCAGGAATAGCACATGCAGTAGCTATTCAAAGGAGGCTTTAATATGGATTACTTAAGAGCATTCATTATTGGAGGTGGAATTTGCATTGTAGGGCAAATTCTCATTGATAAAACTGCATTAACACCGGCGAGAATATTAGTTATATTTGTTACAGCAGGAGTTGTACTTCAAGGACTTGGATTATATCAATATTTAATTGATTTTGGAAAAGCAGGAGCAAGTGTTCCACTTCCCGGATTTGGGTATAGCTTAGCTAAAGGCGCTATAACAGAAGTTGATAAGGTAGGGTTACTCGGTGCATTTACAGGAGGTATAAAAGCTACCTCTGCAGGAATAGCTGCTGCAGTATTTTTTGGATACCTAATGGCAGTAATTTTTAACCCTAAGTCAAAAGAATAAAACAAAAAGGTGTCATATAGACACCTTTTTGCTATTTCCATAATATTAAACCTAATATATTAGTAAATGTTTTTACTAAGGCAGTTGGAGATGGTGGAGTTGTCGTTGTTGGAGGCTTAGGTTTACCTCCTGCATCAGTATTGCCACCTGTTCCTCCGCTATTACCCCCAGTATTACCACCGATATTACCACCATTATTAGTACCATTGTTTCCATCAGTACCATTACCATTGTTTGGAGTACCATCAGTATTACCGTTTGTATTACCATCAGTGTTGCCAGTATTACCATCAGTATTACCACTATTAGTGTTCCCATTATCAAAGTTACCTTCCTCTGTGGAAGGTGTAGTTGCTGGTGGAGTTGTTGTAGATGGAGTCTCAGGAGTAACTTCTTCTGTTTTAGGTATTCCTGTATGAACATCACAAACTTCACTTGGTTGACTTCCAGCAGGGAAGTAATCAGAAGTTGGAGTAATTCCCGCTTGTCTACAGAATTCTGTTACTAACTTACCTGAAACTGGACACACTTCTACAGATACAAATCCAGCAGGCCTTTTAAAATCTTTATAGGAAAGACCTCTATGGGCTTCACGCATTATATCAGCCCAAATTCTTGCAGGAACATTACTTTTTAGCCCATTAACTGCAATGCTTGGCTTGTCATGTCCTACCCAAACTGCACCGGAATAATATGGAGTAAGGCCTGTAAACCATACAGTTGCACTTTCATTGGTTGTACCTGTTTTACCAGCTGTAGGCATACCACCAAAGGCAGCAGATTTACCTGTACCATTTGATACAACGCCTTTCATCATATCAAGAGTTAAATATGATGCAGTTGAAGAAAGGGATCTATTTTCAGTTGATTTCTTTTCAAGTACTAAATTTCCATTTCTATCAAGAACCTTAGTATACATTCTAGGTTCTTTGTACATTCCATTGTTACCAAATACCCCGTAAGCTGCAGCCATTTCAGTTGCAAGTGTACCATGTGTCATACCTCCAAGTGATAATGCAGCTAAGGATTTATCATTTTCAGTAACTGTAGATAAGTGGAATTTGTTCTTTAGATAATCCATAGAATTAGATTTGCCCACCTTAATACCTAAGCGAACAGCTACTGTATTCATAGATACTCTTAAAGCATCTCTAACAGTTATTCTATCTGGATATTGTCCATTAGCATTTTTAGGGTTCCATCCACCTGTTTCTGATGGTGAAAGTCTGCTACCACTAACTGTACTTGCAGGAGTAACTAGATTTCTATCTAGAGCAGGACCATAAACAGATAGAGGTTTAATAGATGAACCAGGTTGTCTTGGAACATCAGTAGCTCTATTTAAGGATCCTATTTCATGTTCACCACGACCACCAACGATTGCTACCATATCACCAGTATTATAATCATATATTGCAGCTGCAACCTGTGGTTGAATCTTCTTTTCTGTTTTCTCACTAGGTGAGTACTCCTTATATTTTGAAGGAACATATAAGCCACTGTAATACTTAGGATTATTAGCAACTCTTTGAGCAGCTTCTTGAAGAGTTGGGTCAACAGTTAGGTATATACTGTATCCACCTGTTGCAATTTGATTTCTAGCATCTTTTTCATTAATGTTGTATTTAGCAGCAAAGTCCTTTGCAATCTCGTCTAGAGCTGGCTCTACAAACCACTGGTACTTTCCTGTATAAGTAGGTTTTTTATCTACAAATTTAAGTTTATCAGCCTTAGCTGATTCATATTGTTCTTTAGTTATATATCCATTTTCCAACATCTTATAAAGAACCGTATGTTGTCTTTGTATATAAGCTGATGGATCTTTTTCATTACGTTTACTATAAGGATAATACTTTGAAGGGTTTTGAGTGATTCCTGCTATTAAAGCAGATTCTGCTAAAGTAAGTTTTTCTACATCCTTACCAAAATAATGCTGTGAAGCACTTTCAACTCCATAAGTATTATAACCACCTAGGAATATAGTATTTAAATATGCTTCAAGTATTTGTTCTTTACTTAGTTTCTTTTCAAGTTGTAGTGATAGATACATTTCTTGAAGTTTTCTAGTGAATTTCTTTTCAGGGGTAAGTGCATAATTTTTAATAAGCTGTTGAGTTAAAGTTGATGCACCTTGAGACTTTGACATTGTTCTAACGTTGTGAAATACTGCACCGAAAATTCTTTTAATATCTATTCCACTATGTTTATAAAATCTCTCATCTTCTATTGATATAAAAGCTTTTTGTAGATTATCTGGAATTTCATTTAAAGGAACTACAGTACGGTTTATTTCCCCAGAAACTCTTTCTATTGGTTTTTGGTCTTTATCAAACATCATACTTGATTGTTTTAGGTTGTTTAGTATGTCAGTATCAATGTTAGGTGCAGACTTTATTACAGCAACTGCAACTCCAGCTCCTGCACCGGTTAAAATTAAAAGAGTTATTAAAAAACCAATTAATATAGTCTTACCAAAACTTCTTTTATTCTTCTTTTTATTTTTTTTCTTTGTAGTGTTATCAGAATTTTTTTGATCCATAAGGAACCTCCTTTAAGGGCTTTGTAGCTTGAATGGAACAAATACGAAAAAACATATTTATAATTAATATATATACCCTTATAGTAATAAAAAATGTTAAAGTTACATAAATCTTTAACATGTCCAATTATATCATATGAATATTAGAAATAGAAATATAAAGTAAAATTGATTGTTAATAACTTTGAAATAATTAAAGTTTATCTTTTAAATTTCATAAATACTTGTATAATGGATAATGTAAATAATAGGAGGGTATATGTATTATAGTTTCTATTTAAGTAGAGTTAAACTATGATAATATATGTTTGGCTCTAAGATTTTTACATTTTTAGCTTGATTTAAACAGAATTTAATTTATTATTATTATTATGGGTAGTTAAACTTTTGGAGGAATGTATATGGAAAGCATTTATAAGATAACCTATGTGCTTCAGGTACTAGCTTTCTCTGTGCTTATTTATCATCTTGGTATTTCCTTATTTGGATTATATAAGCATAAGAATAAAAAGTACGATGATATTGAAGATAAGACTTTTGCACTTGTCGTAGCGGCACATAATGAAGAGGTTGTTATTGAGCAAATAGTTGAAAGTCTAAAACATTTAGATTATAAAAGAGAACTTTATGACATATTTGTTATTGCAGATAACTGCAATGATTCTACTGCACAGATAGCAAGGGAGGCTGGAGCCTTAGTTTGTGAAAGGTTTGACGGTAGTAAAAGAGGTAAGGGTTATGCCCTTGAGTGGATGTTTAGTAAAATATTTCAAATGGAAAAGAAATATGATGCTGTTGTAGTATTTGATGCAGATAACCTTGCATCTAAGAACTTCCTTACAGCAATGAATGATAAGCTTAAGGAAGGATATAAGGTAGTACAAGGATACTTAGATAGTAAGAATCCACATGATTCTTGGATAACAGAATCATATTCTATAGCATTTTGGAGTAATAATAGATTATTTCAATTAGCAAGGAATAATCTAGGATTGTCAAATCAAATAGGTGGAACTGGATTTTGTATAGATACAAAAACATTAAAAGAGCTTGGATGGGGTGCTACTTGTTTAACAGAGGACCTTGAATTTACATGTAAGCTAGTAATGAATGGCCATAGAGTAGGTTGGGCACATGATGCAGTAATCTATGATGAGAAGCCTATAACTCTTAAACAATCATGGAATCAAAGAAAAAGATGGATGCAAGGATTTGCAGATGTTGCATCAAGATTTTTCTTTAAACTATTAAAGAAATCTATAAAAGAAAGAAATTGGACTGCTTTTGATTGTGCGCTATATACTATACAGCCGTATATAACAATCTTAACAGGAATATGTGTACTGTTAACAGCTTTTCAGTTTGTGGATAGGGCTCATATTGTTACAATTGCTAGTATTGTAGATGGTATTTCTAAAGAATATATGATTGGACTGCAAATATTTGCAATATTTCAGTTTTTATTTACCCCTATGGTAATGGCTATTGATAAGAAAATATCTAAAAAATTACTTTTATATTTTGCTCTATATTCAAGTAACGTACTACTTTCAGGACAATTATTTGCATATCTTAGAGATAAGCAACATTTAGATAATTTTGAGGTTACGATGCTAGTTGCAATAGCTGGTATAGCATTTTTATTAAGTATTATAGCTATAATTTATATTATACATAGTAAACATTTAGCTAAATTATTCGTGTGGTATTTAATATATGGATTATATGTACTAACATGGTTCCCAATAACTATTCAAGCTATTATTGATAAAAATAATAAAGAGTGGAGCCATACAAAGCATACAAGGGGAATATCAATTAACGAACTAGAAAATATAAATAAAGAATCTGTAGCTTAAGAGGTGCAATTATGCATCTCTTTTTTTATTTGTGGCAGATTGAAAGTATTGTGCATATTATAGCTATAAGGAGGTAGTAAAATGAGAAAAAGACGTATTGCACGTAAAACAAATAAAAGATTTAAGCTTCCACAGATTATAATAATTGTAACGATTTTGATTTCACTTGTTACTTTCTATGAAATAGATAGAAAACTAAAGCCGACATTAATGACGTTGTGTGATACTGAAGCTAGAAATGCTGCTACGTCAACTATAAACAACACAGTTAGGGAAGAGTTTGGAAGTAAGATTTCCTATGACAATATGATGGATATGAGAGTTGATAAGGACGGAAATCTAGTTATGATTCAGGCTAATACTGTAGAGCTCAACAGAATAGGATCCCAAATATCTCTAGCTATACAAGAAAGGATAAAAGATATAGGGGTTAGGTCAGTGAAGATACCACTTGGGGTAATTACACAAAATGATCTTTTTGCATCCTATGGTCCAAAAATTAGTTTTAAAATGAAACCTGTGGGATCCGTAGCCACAAGTTATAGATCAGAATTTCAAGCACAGGGTATTAATCAAACAAGACATATTATATATGTGGATGTAACTACAAGTATTCAAGTTATAGTACCACTTGCTACAAATAGCATAAAAGTTACAACTAACATTCCTATAGCAGAGAGCATAATTGTAGGAAAGGTGCCAGATACATATGCAAACTTTAATAAAGATTTACAAAGCATAGGAAAAGCAGAATATGGTATAGTAAAAGAACAAAGTGAATAACAACACCACCAAGTGTATCTAAATGAGAAAAGAAGTGAAAATAAGAGTAAAATATATAATATTACTATATAAATTGATTAAATAAGCCTTAGTTGGATAATTCGACTAAGGCTTATTTAGTAAGATATATCTTGTCGCCGGGAGCAGAGGCTTGGAAGCGATGTAAAAATGAGTTTCTAAAAAAAGTTGTAAAATGTTGTTGACAGAATGAAAATTATGTTTTACAATAATAGAGCACTTGGTCATTGAAAACTAAACAGTAACTATAGCGAGCGTACAATAATTTTGTGTGT